>CAYHFB010000005.1:0-6734 GCA_964355695.1 uncultured candidatus Brocadiaceae bacterium | reverse complement strand
CGCGGGTAGCGCCTCATGCAGCGCCGCGGGTTGCGCCTCATACAGCGCCGCGGGTTGCGCCTCATACAGCGCCGCGGGTTGCGCCTCATGCAGCGCCGCAGGCTGCGCCTCATACAGCGCCGCGGGTTGCGCCTCATACAGCGCCGCGGGTTGCGCCTCATGCAGCGCCGCAGGTAGCGCCTCGTAGCGGAGTTAGCAGCGCTCAACAGGGTAAGATGGTGAGGGTTCCTCCCAAAGTGCCGCATCAGCCGCAGCAAAACCCGGTGGTTCGGGCTGCTCCGGTAAAAACCTTTTGGAAGAGAAAGCCGCAGCACGGTGGTTACATGTCGAAGAGGAGAGGCTCGTCTGGGTATACCGAATTAAAAAAAGCACCTATCAAAGAAAAGGTGACAAAGATCGCATTGGAACCACCGATAACGGTAAAAGACCTTTCCGCCAAGATGGGAATTCGCGCAAACGAGATCATTACCAAATTACTCCTCGGGCATAACATTGGCGTTACGATTAACCATATCATCAGTGAAGAGGTCGTGAGATTACTGGGCGTTGAATACGGAATCGAGATAGAAATCAAAAAGAAAGAAACCACGGACGATCGTGGCTTGCTGTCTGAGCAGGTTCCTTCAAAGGCTGAGGACCTGGTGTATCGGGCGCCGATAGTAACCTTTTTGGGACATGTTGACCATGGAAAGACCTCGCTACTTGACTGCATCCGTATGACAAACGTTGCGGCTGGAGAGGTTGGTGGCATTACCCAGCACATTGGCGCTTATAAGGTTGAGTTACATGGAAAGCACATTGTGTTTTTGGATACCCCAGGCCATGAGGCGTTTACCGCTATGCGCGCAAGGGGTGCGAACATTACCGATGTGGTGGTGCTTGTGGTTGCGGCGGACGATGGCGTAATGCCGCAAACGGAAGAGGCACTCAACCACGCCAAGGCGGCCAACGTGCCGATCGTTGTCGCTTTGAATAAAATCGATAAGCCCGGCGCAAACCCTTTGCGGGTTAAACAACAACTTGCGGCTTTGGACCTGTCTCCTGAAGAATGGGGCGGCAATACACAGTTTGTTGAAACCTCGGCGCTGACCAAAAAGGGTATTGACGTCCTTTTGGAAAGACTTTTGCTCGAAGCTGAAATTCTTGAACTGAAGGCGAATCCCAAGGTTTCCGCTCGTGGGGTGGTGTTGGAAGCCCATTTAAGCGAAGGCCGGGGTGTGGTTGCAAGCGTTCTGGTACAAGACGGCACGTTGCGCCAGGGGGATAGTATCCTTTGTGGAAAGACGTTCGGCAAAGCCCGTTTGATGATTAACGACAAGGGTCTTGAGGTGAAGGCGGCGGGGCCTGCCATTCCGGTTTCTGTTTCTGACTTTTCATCAGTACCCGAGGCTGGCGACAAGTTTTTCGTCGTAAAAGACATTGCAAAGGCGCGGGAAATTGCCCAGGTACGGGAGCAGCAGCAGCGTGAAACCAATTTGTCGAAGTACCAGCACGTTACTCTGGACAGCCTTTACTCAAAGATTGCTGAAGGAAAAGTAAAAGAAATTAAAGTCATATTGAAGGCAGACTTTAAGGGTTCCGTCGAAGTACTCAAAAAGTCGTTGGAAGAACTTTCAACCTCTGAAATTAAGGTGAGAATACTGCATTGCGGCGTGGGCGGTATTTCAGAATCTGACGTCCTCCTTGCAGACGCGTCGGATGCGCTCGTTATCGGGTTTTACGTGGCTACGGAGGATAAGGCGCGCATACTTGCTGAGGAAAAAGGGGTGGAAATACGCCATTACAAGATTATATACGACGCCACCAACGAAGTGAAATCCGCTATGGAGGGTATGTTGGAGCCTGAATCCAAAGAAGTGGTGCTTGGACAGGTGGAGATACGGCAGGTTTACGGTACTTCGAAGTACGGTAATGTTGCCGGGTGCTACGTTAAATCGGGTAAGGTTACGAGAAATTCCAACATTCGCCTGATTCGCGGCGGCATTATCGTCTTTGAAGGAAAGCTGGAATCTTTAAAAATTGTGAAAGACGACGCTAAGGAAGTAAGGGCAGGATTTGAGTGTGGACTGAAAATTGCCAATTACGACGATATTAAGCCCGGTGACATTGTGGAGTCGTTTGAGATACAAAAGATCGCAAGGACTCTATCGGTTTAGCGGTATAACAGAATTTGTATGAATTTAGAATTTTATCGATCTAACGATGATATGGTTGTTGGGGTGTTAAGTGTTAGGCTGATAATCAGAGGAGCCTGCACCTTGAAAGACAAACGCCGCGTTATCAAGGGACTAAAAGATAGGATTGGGAACACCTGTAATGTCTCTATATCGGAAGTAGGCACACTGGACCATTGCCAATATGCCAAATTGGGTATTGCAATGGTTGGGAATGATGACAAATATCTGAACGGCGCCCTGTCAAATTTAATCAACATGCTCCGCAGTACTGTTGCCGCTGAGCTTGTTGATTATCACCTCGAATTTGTTTATCCCGGTCAGGCTAATGGGCATACAAGTGACGTGGCTCATCGTAAGGGATATGAAGATAAAAATAACGCTTTTCAGATGAAAGGTAATGATTGTGTCAACAAGAAGAACCGCGAGACTGTCTGAAGTTGTTAAACAGGAAGTAAGCAAGATTATTCTTTATGAAATGAATGACCCCAGGATTAGTTTCATTACGATTATCAAAGCGGACGTTGCGCCTGATTTGAAAAAAGCGAAGATATACGTTTCCATCCTGGGGGATGAAGCCACACAGAGAATGACCATGCGCGGGTTGGAACACGCCAAAGGATTTATTCAGACGGAGCTGGGCGCGCGCTTGAAAATCAGATATACACCTCATCTGGAATTCTGTTTGGATGAGTCGGTAAAAAAAAGTATGCATATTTCAAAACTTATTGAAGACGCGATTAAAAGCGACGATACAACCGTGAAAAGTGAGCAAGAATGACGATGAATAAATTATATTTAGGTATTCCCAAAGGCAGCCTTCAGGAAGCGACTCTTGATATGATGAAGAAGGCTGGCTATTCCGTACATGTAAGTTCCCGTTCCTATTATCCTACCATTGATGATGAAGAAATCTCCGTGAGATTGATCCGCCCTCAAGACATGGCACGATACGTTGAAAAGGGTATAATCGACATGGGATTGACCGGCGCCGATTGGGTAAAAGAATCGGGTTCCGATGTCCGGGTAGTTATAAGCTTGGTCTATGCAAAACAGCAGTTAACGAAGGTGCGGTGGGTGTTGGCCGTTCCTGAAGACTCGAAGGTCCGCACCGTTTTAGACCTGCAAGGGAAAAAGATTGCGACTGAGCTGGTAAACGTGACGCGGCAATACCTCGCGGAACACGGTGTGGTTGCCGACATTGAGTTTTCTCACGGCGCTACGGAGGCAAAGGCCCCGGATTTGGTTGACGCGATTGTAGAACTTACGGAGACGGGCAGCAGCCTGAGGGCAAATAAACTGCGTATTGTGGATACCATCATGGAGTCGTCCACTTTAGTAGTCGCCAACCATCAGGCCTGGATGGATGACTGGAAGCGCACGAAAATAGAAAACCTTGCCATGCTTTTTGAAGGTGCCATCATTGCGCGTGAAAAAATCGGCTTGAAAATGAACGTTTCGAAAAGCGCGCTGAAACAGGTGCTGGATCAGTTACCTGCCTTGAGAAAGCCAACGATTTCCACCTTGTCGGAAGATGCCGGCTACGCGATTGAAACGGTAATAGACGAAACCATTGCGAGAAAAATCATCCCTGAGCTAAAGAGGGCTGGCGCTGAAGGAATTATAGAATATCCTCTAAACAAGGTTATATTGTAGAGGAATCGTTATCACATTGTTTTTACAACATACCAAGAAGTATGAAATGTTTAGCGCACGACGTCTTCAGGTCATTTCCGCTCTAATACTCGGCCTGTCTCTCTGGTTACAGGGATGCGGCGTTGTTGTTAAGCAAAATGCCATGCCTGCTGGCAGAGAAACAACACGCTCTTTGGATACTCAACAAGAGGCTTATGCCCATTTTTGTTCCGGATATTTTTTCATGCTGGAACAGGACTGGGAACATGCCGTGAGTAATTTTGAAAAGGTATTGCTCCTGGACCGCTCTTCTGAAAGGGCTATCCGGCATTTGGCCTCATGTTACTTCCAGTCCGGCAAGAATGAAAAGGCCATCCAACTAGTAAAGAAATTGTCAAAAATCAAGCCCGATGAATTCAACGTCCACTACTCATTGGCAACCCTTTACGAAACGGTGGGAAAATCGAAAGAGGCCATCGAAGAGTATGAACTCGCCCGTCAATGCAAAACAACGGAGTTTGACACTGTTTTCCTCGCCGATACCTTATACCGTCTCGCCAATCTTTATATGCAGGCTGGCATGATGGACCGTGGGGTCGCATGTTATAAAAGCATGTTTGACATGAAGCTTGTTAGTGACCCCGCAAAGATATACTATGAAATCGCCCAGAGATATTTTGAAAAAAACTACATAAATAAGGCACTGGAATATTTCCTAAAGGTACAAGAGGGAAATCCCAGCCTGAATTTTATCCATTTCTACCTTGCTCTTTGTTATGAAGCCCTGAGTGATTATGACAACGCGGAGAAAGAAGCAAACTCCTTCCTGATAAAAGACCCCGATAACTGGGTGCTTCATTATGCATTAGCCGATATATACGGGAAACGAGGAAGGGTCGTGGAAAAGGAATCAGAGCTTAAAAAGGTGCATGAAATCCTTAAAAAAAGCGTGGATGCCGGAAGCAAAAATCCTAAAGAATATTTTTTGCTATGCCAGCAGTACCGGGAACAGAACAAAATAGCAGAGGCCATCGCCGTTATCGAAAACCTGAAGCTGATTCCTTTGGATAAAACGGATAACCGCGACGTCCATTATATACTGGCCAATCTTTTTTATGAATGCCGGCAATACGACAGAGTGGAAGAAGAATTGCAAACGGCAATAAACATCGATCCCAACTTCCACGAAGCGTGCAACTTCCTCGGCTATTTTTACACGGAAAACAACAAGAATCTGGACTTGGCCGTACAACTCATAAGCAAGGCGCTCAAGGCTCAGCCAAAAAATGGCGCGTATCTTGATAGCCTGGGCTGGGCTTATTACAAAAAGTGGCAGTTAGAGGGGCGAGTCGATTATCTGTTTGTTGCCCTTCAGAAAGTACAAAAAGCAATCCAACTGCTGGAAGAACCCGATATCTATGAACACATCGGGGATGTTCAATACAGCCTGGGTGGCTGGGCTGAGGCCGTTGTCGCGTGGGGAAAGGCTCAAGCGCTCTATCAGCAAATGCGGGGTAAAGAAGCGCAAATCAAGGCCGTTGTGGGGAAATTGGAAACCGTAAAGAAATTGATTTCCGATGAAAAACAGGGTCTGGAAATTACGGTAAATCATAACCATTAAGCGTAGGGCAAGGCTTCAGCCTTGCTCCTCTCTGAATAGGTATAATGGCTTGTAACACTGACCGTAGCCACCGTTGCCGATTTTAAATTTCCGGTACGTTGAGTTAGGTGCGGATGAATCATTAACAGTCTAAAAATCAGCAGACATAAATAATAGTATACTTTTACGCTATTTCCATCAAATATAACTTTTTTGGAGAGGTAGGCTACCGTGGCTGGACATTCACATTGGGCAAGTATAAAACACAAAAAAGGCGCTAGCGATGTAAAAAAGGGCAAGACCTTTTCTAAAATTGCACGTATGGTAACCGTTGCTGCCAGAAAAAGCGGCGGCGACCCTGACATGAACCCCAGATTGCAGCTTGCCATCGACAAGGCGCGCGCCGTCAATATGCCTAAAGAAAACATAGATCGCGCTATTCAGAAGGGCACCGGTGACGGCAGTGGCGAAGCTGAATTGCACGAATGTCTCTACGAGGGATATGGCTCTCAGGGCGTGGCATTACTCGTGGAAATTTTGACCGACAACAAAAACAGGACGGCCCCTGAAATCAGAAAGATATTTGATCGTTACGGCGGAAACCTGGGGGACGTCGGTTGTGTGTCGTGGATGTTTGAAAAGAAAGGGTTAATTATCGTTAACGCCGATAATCTTGATGAGGATGAGTTAATGATGCTGGTTCTCGACAAAGGCGCTGAAGACATGCAGCGGGTGGGCGACTCCTTTCAGATCACCTGCTCTCAGGCGGATTTGGCGGTACTCAAAAAAGCGTTAGATGCCAAAAATATAAAAGTAGAAAGCGCGGACATTAGTTGGTTGCCAAAAACCAATATCGACCTTGACGAAACTGCAGGGCGAAAGATATTGAAACTTATGGATGTACTAGAAGAACACGACGACGTGCAAAACGTCTATTCCAACTTTAACCTGCCACAGAGCATTTTAGCAGAAATGCAATCTGCAAAATAGGCTGATTGCGTAACGGTTAAAACCGTTTCACACAGAGGCCACTGGCGGATCACGGTGTTCAAACCCATTCGGAATCCCTTTAATATCTCATGATAACCGTTCACGGTCTCTATTTCGATAACTATAACAGGAGAGTGTTATCTACAAAACGATAGAGGCTTATCATGGAAATGGTAAAATTATCTATATGATAACAAGCGGGGACGCTTGTTCTACCTCTTCCCAGCCGTCCTTGCGGGAACTTAGGGTAAACAGGCAATGAATTGCCTGCCTGTTATACTGTCAACGGGCATAAACTGAACATTCCAAAAGACCAAAGTCCTGCCATATTCAAG
>CAYHFB010000004.1:0-29217 GCA_964355695.1 uncultured candidatus Brocadiaceae bacterium | reverse complement strand
CTTGCCATCATGCAGCAAATCGGCGACAAAAAGGGCGAAGGCGCAACGCTCAATAATATTTCGCAGATATTCCAAGCACAGGGCGATTACGATACGGCGCTCTCCTACCTCAAACAATCCCTTGCCATCAGTCAACAAATTGGCAACAAAGAGGGGCTGTGTGCGACGTTGTTTAACATGGGTCACCTTTACCGGCAGAATAAACAATTGCAAGAGGCGGTCAATGCCTGGATGAACGTGTATCTGATTGCCAAACAAATAAACCTGGCTCAGGCATTACAAGCCCTGGCAAAGCTCGCGCCAAAGCTTGGCTGGAAAGAGGGACTCGAAGAGTGGGAGCGGCTGGCGCAGAGAATGCAGGGCGGAAAATGATGAATCAGCCATTCGGCGTCGCCTGTATTGCAGACGCACGATTTGTCGGTAGCGCAGGCGTCCCGCCTGCACGTACGGACGTCAGCAGGCGGGACGCCTGCGCTACACGCTACCGACAAGGGCGAAGCACTGTCACCCCTACGGGGTATTTTACTATTTCGTAAACCCCTAAAACAAAAAACCCCCTGATCTCGTGTAAAAACAAAACCAGGGGGATTGTATGTTTGTATAATTAGTTCAATTGCGATTCGTGGGCGTTTGCCGGTGTTAACCACGTATCGGCGCGCTTAAGGGCGCACCAGTGACCTTTGTTACTCGTCACGCATGCGCAGCCTTTTTTGCCGCTTCTTTACCGGCGTGAGCCTTTCCTACGTTCACATCGCCTTCTTTCACGTACGAATTGGCCAACACAACAACGTTATTTGACAGCACTTCTAAAAAGCCTCCGTCAAGGGTAAAGTCGAACGTCTTGTCATTAGCATCAACTACCGAGAGAACACCCGCGTCTATCTCAGAAATAAGCGGCGCATGGTCTGCAAGTACGCCAAAGAAACCTTCCGTACCTGCGGCTTTAATGCTTTTTACCGTATCGCTGTAAATGATCTTTTCGGGCGCAATTATCTCAAATTTAAAGGTCTTTGACATGTCTATCCACCCATCTGCTTAGCTTTTTCGATGACTTCCTCGATGCCTCCCACCATATAGAAGGCTTGCTCCGGAAGGCTGTCATGCTTGCCTTCAACCACCTCTTTAAATGCCCGGATGGAATCCTTCAATGGAACGTACTTACCCTTCGATCCGGTAAACTGCTCCGCAACAAAGAAGGGCTGTGACAGGAACTTTTGCAATCTTCTCGCCCTGGCAACCAATACCTTGTCGTCTTCTGAAAGTTCTTCCATACCCAAAATGGCAATAAAGTCCTGGAGTTCTTTGTAACGCTGCAATATCCTCTGAACTTCTCTGGCAACGTCGTAGTGTTCCTGTCCCACAACTCTCGGATCCAGGATTCTTGAGGTAGACCGTAACGGGTCAACCGCAGGATAAATACCCAACTCAGCAATCTGGCGCGACAGTGCAATCGTAGCATCCAAATGCGGGAAGGTTGTTACCGGCGCGGGATCGGTAAAGTCGTCGGCAGGGACGTAAACGGCCTGCAACGAGGTGATAGATCCCTTTTTCGTCGTGGTAATCCTTTCCTGCAAATCGCCCATCTCGGTGGCCAGCGTTGGCTGGTAACCTACGGCTGAAGGCATTCTGCCCAACAGCGCCGACACCTCGGAACCCGCCTGTACAAACCGGAAGATGTTGTCGATAAACAAAAGAACGTCCTGTCCTTCCGTATCCCTAAAATATTCCGCCATAGTCAAGCCCGTCAATGCCACGCGAAGCCTGGCGCCGGGCGGTTCGTTCATCTGCCCGAAAACCAGCACGGTTTTGTCAATAACGCCGGATTCTTTCATTTCAAGCCACAGGTCGTTTCCTTCGCGGGTTCTTTCACCCACGCCGGCAAACGCCGAATAGCCGCCATGTTCCGTAGCAATACTCCTGATAAGCTCCATAATCAACACGGTTTTGCCTACACCTGCGCCACCGAACAGTCCAATCTTTCCACCACGGGCAAAAGGAGCCAGAAGGTCAACAACCTTAAGACCCGTCTCAAGCACGGATGTAGAAGTTTCTCTTTCTTCGAATGACGGCGGATCGCGATGAATCGAAAGCCTCGTCTTCGTCTTTACTTCACCCAGTCTGTCTATCGGCTCGCCCAGGAGATTAAACACCCTGCCCAACACCTCTTTGCCCACCGGCACGGTTATTGGAGCTCCGGTATTTATGGCCACCATGCCGCGGACCAATCCATCGGTTGTAGACATTGCGATGCAACGTACCGTGTCGTTACCCAAATGCTGCACGACCTCTGCGATTAAATCCCCCGTTCTCCTAGGGTCCTTTATAGCAATTGCGTTATGGATTGACGGCAGCGCGCCAACAGAAAACTTTACGTCAACAACAGGGCCGATTATCTGCACAACGGAACCCTTTATTTTATCTTCGTCTTTGTCATTATTAGCCAAAGGTATTACTCCCTCCTTCTCATAGTCACAAACATAATGTAACAGAATTTTAAGCCTTGATCAGGGCCTCCGCGCCGGAGACAACCTCCAGGAGTTCCTTCGTGATCGCTTCCTGCCTTACCTTGTTATACGTGCGCACCAAGTCTTCGATCACCTCTCCGGCATTCTTCGTTGCGGCAATCATGGCGGTGCGCCGCGCTGCGTATTCAGACGTCATTGATTCCAAAATGCACTGATAAATCTGGGTTTCGATGTATTTGGGAGACAGCCGATCAAGGATTTGATCAGCCGATGGTTCGAAAATATAGCCAGCCTGGATTTTTTCTTTCGACTCAAACTCCCCTTTTCCGATAGGCATCAACCGGATACCCGTCGGAACAAACCGCATCATTGATTGAAACTTCGTAAAGAACACGTGCAATTGACCGAACTCTCCTGCCTCATAACCACTAATAAGTTTAGATGCAAGCTCCTTTATCTTGATATAGGAGATCTTTTCCACGTTTTCCGGAAAATATTTTTCTATAGAAAATGCTTTTTTGGAAAAGTAATAATACCCCTTTTTCCCGATAAGAACGAGTTTTATCGTTTTGTCCGCATGTTCTTTCGCGAACCTTACGACCGAATGAATGATATTGTTATTATAAGCGCCACAAAGCCCCTTGTCAGCGGTAATCAGGATTACCATGATCACCGGAATATCTCCCGATTTATCGACAAAACAAGAGCTTGTAGTATCCAACGACTGTGATGCCACCAAATGGCTCAAAACCTGCTGCATCTTATCGGTGTATGTCCGCGACGCTCGCACCCTTGATTCCACCTTTTTCAAACGGCTCGCCGCCACCATTTCCATTGCCCTGGTTATCTGCTTGATACTGGTGACACTTCGTATACGTTGTTTAATCTCTCGCGTACTCAGCATCCTTTAGCCCTTCTTTGAAAAAATTTGTTTGAATTCCTTGATGGCTGCCTCCAGCTTTTGCGTTATTTCCGGGTCGAGCTTCTTCTTGTCCAGTATCTCGATTCCGATGGCGGAATGTTTTTCCTTCATAAATTTCCTAAATTCAGCGTCAAATCTCTTAATCTGGTTAACCGGCACATCGTCCAAATGTCCATTTATACCGGTATAGATTGACATAATCTGCACCTCGACGGGGCAGGGTGAATATTGAGGCTGCTTCAAAAGTTCGACAAGACGCTCACCCTTCGCCAACTGCGCCTGGGTAAATTTATCAAGTTCCGAACCGAACTGCGCAAACGACGCCAGTTCACGGTACTGGGCAAGGGTTAACCTCAACATACCGGCAACCTTTTTCATCGCCGGTATCTGGGCGTTCCCACCTACCCTGGATACTGACAATCCCACCGAAATGGCAGGGCGAACACCGGAGTTAAACAAATCACTCTCCAGGTAGATTTGCCCGTCGGTGATCGAAATAACGTTTGTTGGAATGTAGGCGGAATAGTCCCCACCCTGTGTTTCCACAACGGGCAGTGCAGTTAATGAACCACCACCAAGCTCGTCAGACAGTTTCGCCGCCCTTTCAAGCAAACGGGAGTGGATATTGAAAATATCTCCGGGAAACGCCTCACGGCCCGGTGGGCGCCGTAACAGTAGTGATATCTGACGGTACGCAATCGCGTGTTTGTACAAATCGTCGTACACAACCAAGGCGTGCATACCGTTGTCCCTGAAATATTCTCCCATGGCGCACCCGGCGTAAGGAGCCAGATATTGGAGCGGAGCAGGGTCGCCGGCTGACGCAACTACGACAATGCTGTTATGCATTACGTGATAGTCGGTCAACGTTTTAACGAGTTCTGCCACCGTTGACATCTTCTGGCCGATGGCTACGTAGATGCAATACACCCCGGAATGTGCCTGGTTAATGATGGTGTCAATAAGGATGGCCGTTTTGCCGGTCTGGCGGTCGCCAATGATAAGCTCCCGCTGTCCCCGACCAATCGGAATCATGGCGTCGATAGCCTTGATGCCCGTTTGCAAAGGTTCTTTTACGGGTTGTCTTTCCACCACGTTCGGGGTTGTACCCTCGATGGAGCGGAACTCTTCCGCCGCAATAACGCCCTTTCCGTCAATAGGCTGCCCCAGCGCGTTTACGACACGACCCAAGAGGGCCTTTCCTGCGGGAACCTGCACGATCTTTCCCGTGGTCTTCACCATGTCGCCCTCTTTGATCTTATCGGCGGAACCGAGCAATATCGCGCCGACGTTGTCATTTTCCAGGTTCATTGCAACACCAAACACGTTTTCCGGAAACTCCAGCAATTCGTTGGACATACAATCGTCCAGCCCGTAGATACGGGCAACGCCATCGCCTACCTGCAAGACGTATCCGACGCTTTCCGTTTTTAATTTTTCTTCATACCCTTCAATCTCTTTTTTGAGAACTGAAGTGATGTCTGTAAATCCTGATGCCATAGAGCATACTCCTGTTTCAATCCATGCCTGAAAAACTGATTTGTCCAGGCCAACCAAAACCTGCTTAAATAAAATGAAAATTCCTATTAGAATTTGTTTTTTTCATTGACCGGAGGCATTGCCTCCCTCAGCCGAACACCGTATATTTCCGAACGGCGGACTATCACCAAAGGCCAGCCCCACACGCAACATTCACACCGTAACTATGTGGAATGCACCGCTAAAAGCCTCGCCTTGAGATTTTTCAAACGACCAGCAACGCTTCCATCAATAATTTTGTTACCTATCCGCATAATCATTCCACCAAGGATGTTGGGGTCATTCACTACCATGACCGACACCGTTCTGCCAACCATCTTGTCCAACTGCTGCTTGAGGCTGTTCAACCGCTCACCCGTTATAGGGATTGCCGTTTGAACGACAACCTTGCTAACGCCGTTCTTTTCATTTACCGTATGCTCGAGAATTTCGGGAATGGTCCACAAAACATCTTCCCGTTTCCGGTCCAGCAACACGTTCAAAAAGTTCTTCATGAGGCCGGAAATTGAATCGCCAAAAAGACTCCTGATCACGGCATTCTTCTCATCGCGTGAAACGCACGGATGAAAGAACAGTTTTTTGAGAATGATATGCTCTGCAATTACACCGCATACCAGTTTCAGGTCATTCTCGATTCGTTCCTGTACGCCCTTTTTTTCCGCTACGTCCAGCAGGGCGCCAACAAAAGTAACCGCCAATGTTTTATCTGACACTCAATACCCCTATTTCTTCAATAAAGTCATCAACCAGTTTTTCCGCCGACTGGTGACTGATTGTTTGTTGAATAATTCTGGAAGATGCCATAATAGAAAGATCGACAACCTGGCTTCGTATCTCTGCGATGGCCTTGTTTCGCTCCCGATCGATTGACTCCTGCGCCCGGACCTTCATGTGCTCCACTTCTTCATGGGTGCGTTTGAAAATCTCCTCGCTAAGTTTTTTCCCTTCGTTTACGGCTTCCTGTATTTTCGTGGCGACCTCAGCTTCAATAGCGGAAATTCTTTTCTCATATTCCGCTTTAAGCCGCGTTGCTATTGCCCTGTCGTCGTCAATCTTTGTATAGGCATTTTTTATTCCGTCGCTTCGCTCTTTCATCATAGCCGATATCTTGCCGAAAAGAAATTTCTTGAGGACAAAAAGCAGTATGAGAAAGCCAACACCCTGAATAATAATGGCCTTGATATTAACACCCAAGGTACTTAAGATATCCAATCTAGCCCCCTCCCACGCCTATTTAGCAGCGTGCTGAATTACCTCAAGGATTGCCTCTGTCTTGGGCAGTTTTCCCAAGAGAATAAAGGACATCATCAAGGAGTAAATTGTTAACGATTCGATGAACGCCAGACCAACAAACATAGCAAGCTGTATCTTTCCAGCCATCTCCGGCTGTCTTGCCATACCATTTGTTGCGCCTAAAACCGCAATTCCCTGCCCGATACCGCACCCAAAAGCCGCGAAAGCCAAACTTGCTACCGCTATTGTCAACAATGCAAAATAAATCACAACGACCTCCTTCTTTTCAAATTACTTTCTTCTTACTAGACGCACAGTTGCGTCTGCCAACACAAGTCACATTTAATCAACACAATATCGCTTAATTTTTCGCAAGAGGGCGTACAAACCCGCCAGCCGAAGAGCGTATCTCCTGTTTTGGAGCAGATTGCTTAAACAGCTCAAGTACGTCTTTTGTTGGCGGAAGCTTACCAATCAAAATGAATGATAGCATCAATGAATAAATCGTCAGTGATTCGATAAACGCCATGCCGATAATCATAGCAGGCTGTATCTTTGCAGCCATTGACGGCTGCCTGGCCATGCTAACTACCCGTCCCCGCCCTAATGCACAACCAAATATCGCAACCGCTATCGAAAGACACGGCTATTGCTATTGCTGAGAAATAATTCATTTTGATCTCTCCCTCTTCAAGAAATCCGAAAAACAAATTAAACCACTACGCCATCATTCTCTCCTTAAAATCAAACAGATATTTATTCACAGTTACAATCCTCTTAAATAAACCTTAATGGGTTATATGGTGCTTAGAGATATCCTGTAGCCCATGTTCTTCTTCGTCATGAATACCGATCGCACCCGCGATATAAAAGCCTGCAAGCAGGGAAAATATCATGGCCTGAATGGTGCTTCCCAGCAACGCGAGAAAGACCATGGGCAGGTGCATCGGGATAGGGATAAGCCCAAACAAAAACGGGGAGAACCCAATAAATATGGCAATAACCGTATCCTCTCCCATAATGTTGCCAAAGAGACGCATAGATAGTGACAACGGACGCGAAAGCACCTCCTGCATTATATGCAAAGGGAAGGTGAGCGGGGCAAGCCAAACCGGTTTACCAACCATGTGTTTGAGATAACCAAAGATACCGTTATTCTTTATACCCTGATATTGGGTAACAAAGAAGACGATTAACGTCAGGGCAATCGTTGTATTCAAATTACTCGTGGGCGAGTGAAGGAGCGGTACTTGCCCAAGCATATTCATGGCAAAAATATAGATAAAGAATGTCCCAATCAATGGAACAAACCGTTCTGCAACGCGCCCCATCTGCGATTTGGTAAAATCTGCAAGCCCATCCACGATAATTTCAAGCAAGGACTGAAGGCCGCCGGGGACTTTCTGCAGCTTCCTTGTGGCAATAATAGAAAATATGCCCAGAAAGATAATTACGATTGCAGACATAAATATGGGTACCATCTCGTGCCTCGTTAAGCCTAAAAACTGCCAATGGGCATCAATGGGCAAGAAATCTACAAACGAAGGCAACTCTGTTGTGCTTTCACTTCCACCACCTGCGGATGACACGGAACTTACACCCCTTTCATATTTTCAACCTGGACAAACCAGAACCAAACAGGAACTGAATTAAAATTTAGGATTTATTTGTTATTTGACGCTTAAAATTTGACACCTTGACCGCCCGGTTCAAATAGTTTGCTAATAATCTGCCCCCAACCTTCATAACTATTACGGCAACTACAACGCTTAAACCAAGCGACATAGCGGCAGCATTTATCTCCAGGAACAGGCAGGCCGAAAGCAACATTGCCCCTATGATAAAATATTTCAAGAAGCTTATCTGAAGGAAAAAACTCTTAATTTTTTCCCTTTTATGCTGCACGGCATATCGTATCGTCCAACAGGTCGTCTTAAACAAAGCAATGCTGATAAAACATCCTATGGCAATGCTTGCCGTTAACGGAAAAGACGTATACGACAGCGAGCCAGCTATCATGATCAGCGATAGCAGAACCGTAGTTTTGAATACCCTGTCAGGAAAACCATCATCAAAAAATACAACAGATTTTTCTTTATCGTCGGTCATCATTGCATTGCTCTGTTAAAAAACGTCCATAAAAATATTATTAGGTCGCACGTCCCGTCACACCCAACATATAGTTTTTCAATATTAGGAAACCGAGGTGGGCACACAACGCGCCGTATTTCTCTAGAATGAGCAAGAAATAACCATTGAGGGCCTGACATAGTGCATAAGTATCTGTGTTGTTAATAGTAATGATATATCGCCGTGCTGAAAACGGCTTGGTATTTTGGCGGTATTACGGCTAACAAGCATCTGCGAAATCTGCAGTCTCCGTGCTTTTTATCGGTTTGAAGCCGTGCCTTGCTCAATACTTACTTGCAATACACTATAACACCCTTTGTTTTAATTAACAAAGCCATATCATTGTTTATTTTCCCCCTGACAATTTCTTTATTAGCTTAAAAAATTTTATAAAACTTGCAACAACCCCCAAGATAATGAGAGATAACAAAAACCAGGGAGGGGTATTATATTTATTATCTAAATAACTACCCAAAAAATATCCGCCGGCTATAGCGCCAGCCGTTGTAAAACCAAAGCTTCCAACTGCCCCAAGGATATGATATGTTTCACTATCACCATCATTTTTATCAAACAACAAACCTTCACCTGCATCCAAAAAGCCTCGTTGCGAATAGGTAATAACTGGTTTCTAAGCTTTTATTAGTTTAAAACTTTGCCGCACTAAATATTTTTGGCTATATCCTTGAAAGCCGCAATCGTCGCATCAATATCCTTTTCACCATGTGCCAACGACACAAAAGCCGCCTCGAACTGGGACGGCGCAAAGTAGTACCCCTTTTCCAACATGCCGTGGAAGAATTTCGCATACCGTTTGGTATTGCATTTCTTCGCTGTGGCATAATCGGTAACAGGCTGTTCCGCAAAGAACGTGCATAACATTGAGCCGATCTGTGTATGATACGCCGGTATCTTTGCGTCAACACACACCTTTTCCATACCGGCAGCAAGCCTTTTCGTCTTTTCTTCCAGCTTTTTGTAAATGGCCGGGTCTTTCAATATCTCAAGGGTGGCAATGCCCGCGGTCATTGCGGCCGGATTGCCCGAAAGCGTGCCCGCCTGATACACGGCGCCAATGGGAGATATGTTATCCATAATCTCCTTCTTGCCGCCATAGGCGCCAACCGGAAGCCCGCCGCCAATAATCTTTCCAAGCGTGGTGATATCCGGCTTAATGTTGTAAATGGACTGCACACCGCCGTGCGCAACCCGGAAACCCGTCATCACCTCGTCAAATATTAATACAATGCCATGCTTTTGGGTAATCTCCCTCAACCCCTCAAGGTAGCCTTTCTTCGGAAGCACCACACCCATATTCCCAGCAACGGCCTCAACAATAATACAGGCTATTTCCTTCCCGCGCCTGGCGCAAACCTCTCTTACCGCATCAATGTCATTGTATGGCAGGGAAATGGTATGTTTGACAAAATCCTGCGGAATCCCAGGACTATCAGGGGCGCCCAGCGTCGTTGCCCCGGAACCTGCCTGCACGAGCAGGCTATCCACGTGTCCATGATAGCATCCCTCGAACTTAATCACCGCATCACGCTTTGTAAACCCCCTTGCAAGCCGGATGGCGCTCATCGTCGCCTCCGTGCCGGAGTTTACCATCCTAATCTTCTCTATCGAAGGCATGGCCTCCTTGACAAGCTGTGCCAGCCGCACTTCCAGTTCCGTCGGCGCGCCAAAGCTTGTTCCCTTTGCAACGGCGTCCTGAATCCTCGCCACAACACTCGGCTCTGCATGACCCAAAATAAGCGGCCCCCATGAACCGACATAATCAACGTACTTATTATCATCAACGTCCGTCAGTCGGCAACCGGAGCCGGACTTGAAGAATATCGGAGTGCCGCCTACGCCGCCAAACGCCCTAACCGGGCTATTAACGCCCCCCGGTATAAACTCCTGCGCCTCAGCAAATGCCTTTTTCGATTTTTCAGTAATCAAGATTGAAACCCCAAAATGAACCTTTGCCGCTATACACCGGCAAACAATTTTATCGCCATAAAACAGTAAAACGGGGTATAGTATCAGACAATAAAATAATTGTCAATGATTTTATTTCTCAACAGAGGGCTTGTGCCTGTCCATGGGACGTGGAGAGGCGTTGTGGCGGGAACACCGACGTCGCGCGTCTCCACAACCGCGCCTTGACTGGGCAGGAAATAAATGCCATAATCCAGAAAACCTGCTTCATCTTTATCTTTGCTTTAGCGTTTTAGCTATTACTACTTCACCCCTCCGGGGTTGTTTTTCAAAAGGCTAAAATGTTACCTTTTTTTTGTTACCATCCCGATTCGTTTGAATAGGGTTCTGAATACCGGTATTTTTCTGCAAGGCAAGTAATGAGCATAGATTTTATCTCTGACGAATTAAAGGAATTGAAGGAACGCGCCCTGCTGCGGCATCTAAGAATCGTAGAAGGCCCCCAGGAGCCGTATATCCAGGTTCACGGCCAGTCTTATTTGTCGTTTTGCTCAAACAATTACCTCGGCCTCGCCAATCACCCAAGAATAAAAGAAGCGGCAATAGAGGCCATTCATCGGTATGGCTGGGGGGCGGGTGCGTCCCGGCTGGTTTCCGGGAATATGACGCCTCACGAGGAACTGGAGAAAAAGATTGCCGAATTCAAAGGCACAGAGGCAGCCTTGCTGTTCCCGACGGGTTATATGGCAAACCTTGGAGCCCTGTGTGCGCTCACCGGGAAAGGCGACATTGTTATCGGAGACAAGCTAAACCATGCAAGCATTATTGACGGCTGCCGCCAATCAGGCGCAACCTTTCGTATTTATCCCCATAATGACGTAAGCCATCTGGAAACCCTGTTAAAAAGACAGGCCCCGTTCCGCAGGAGGTTGATAGTAACCGACAGTGTCTTCAGCATGGATGGCGACACGGCGCCGCTACCGGAAATAGTGGAGGTTGCCAGGCGATACGGCGCCATCATTATGGTGGACGACGCACACGCCCTGGGCGTCTTCGGTCAACAGGGGAAGGGCATGATCGAGCATTGTGGCCTTCACGGGAAGATTGATGTTGTTATGGGTTCCATGAGCAAGGCGCTGGGAAGTATCGGCGGTTTTATCGCCGGGGACAGGAGCCTTATTGATTTCCTGAAAAACAAGGCGCGTTCCTTTATCTACACAACGGCGCTTCCGCCTGCCGCGTGCGCGGCGTCGCTGACTGCGCTGGAGCTTATCCGGGAGAACCCGTCTCTTCGGGAAAAATTGTGGGAAAACATTACGTACCTGAAGTCACGCTTATCTCACTATAAAAATGCGCCCGCAGTGCAAAGCCCCATAATTCCCCTTGTTATCGGTTCGGCAGAGGAGACGCTCCGTGTGTCGGAAAGACTGTATCAGAACAACATCCTCATCCCGGCAATTCGCCCCCCCACGGTGCCCGCAGGCACAAGCCGATTACGCATCTCTCTGATGGCAACCCATACGGCAAACGACATAGATAGATTGATAGAAGCCATTGAAGTGGCCGGGGCACTGACACTGAAATAATAATGGGATTATTGAGGCGTATTAAGGCTGCTTCGCGCCTTTCGTAGGGCGACCCTTTAGGGTTGCCTCCCGTGCGTGTTCAGACAGCAGCAAGGCTAAAGCCTTGCCCTACGTGTTGAAGCCTAAAGGCTTAATTTGTCGGTAGCGCAGGCGGGACGCCTGCGCTACTTCGCGCCTTTCGTAGGGCGACCCTTTAGGGTTGCCTCCCGTGCGTGTTCAGACAGCAGCAAGGCTAAAGCCTTGCCCTACGTGTTGAAGCCTAAAGGCTTAATTTGTCGGTAGCGCAGGCGGGACGCCTGCGCTACTTCGCGCCTTTCGTAGGGCGACCCTTTAGGGTTGCCTCCCGTGCGTGTTCAGACAGCAGCAAGGCTAAAGCCTTGCCCTACGTGTTGAAGCCTAAAGGCTTAATTTGTCGGTAGCGCAGGCGGGACGCCTGCGCTACTTCGCGCCTTTCGTAGGGCGACCCTTTAGGGTTGCCTCCCGTGCGTGTTCAGACAGCAGCAAGGCTAAAGCCTTGCCCTACGTGTTGAAGCCTAAAGGCTTAATTAGGGGAAACAACTGACAAGGAAGGCATAACTAGCGGTGCTTTGCCCAGGTACCCACTAAATGTAGTTGACATTCCCTGACTTTTTTGGTAAAAGTCTACTAGTTCTCTATACTTTGTATATTGGTGGGAGACTTTCTATGAAACTGTCTAAAAAAAGTGATTATGCCCTGCGTGCGATGATTTATCTATCGATGAATTATCAAAAGGGGGCAGTTCAGATTAAGGAAATATCCGCTAAAGAGAGGATTCCACAAAAATTTCTGGAGAACATCCTCCTTACCTTGCGAAAGGTGGGGATATTAAACAGCAAGATGGGGCTTAAGGGTGGGTATGCGCTGGCGCGGTCGCCCGATTTGATTACCTTGGGCGACGTAATTCGCGCCCTTGACGGGACAATTGCGCCGGTTGACTGCGTGAGCCAGATGTCTTACAAGAAATGCTCCGAGGAGATCACCTGCGCGATACGAGGCGTAATGCTGGACGTAAGAAATGCAGTAACGGAGGTATTGGACGCCATGACCTTCGCCGATATGTGTAAACGCACCAAGGAATTGATAGAAAACAGTGCATTGACCTATTCCATATAATTTTTTAACGCATAAATGTCTAGTAATACGATAGAGTTAGTATATATTAATTAGAATTCTTGATACGAAGGGTGAAGATTTTGAGGCGTTTGGTTGTTTTATTATGCCTGCTCTTTTTACTGATTCAGGGTACAGCTTGTTCTAAAAGGGTTAATAACACCACCGTCTGCGTCGGGTATTTTCCTAACATAGCCCACGCGCAAGCGGTTCTCGGTATTGCCAACGGCAGTTTTGCGGCCCGTCTGGGGCCTGGCGTTGAGATTAAAACCACCCTTTTTAATGCAGGGCCGTCTATTATTGAGGCAATATTTTCCGGCGATTTAGACATAGCATACGTCGGTCCCAGCCCCGCTATCAACGGGTACGTGCGCTCAGGCGGCAAGGCGCTCAGGGTAATTGCCGGTGTTTCAAGCGGCGGATCTCTGTTCATAATAAGACCGGATTCCGGCATTGGAAAAGCGTCCGACCTTGCCGGAAAGAGGATCGCAACACCGCAACTTGGGAACACGCAGGATGTCGCACTTCGGGGTTATTTGAACAGTTGTGGCTTGAAACCCAGGGAAACGGGTGGCACGGTAAACATCCTTCCCTTGAGAAATCCTGATATTTTAAACCTTTTTATGCAAAAGCAGATTGACGGCGCATGGGTGCCGGAACCGTGGGGGGCGCGGCTTATCAAGGAAGCAGGCGGCAAGATTTTTCTTGATGAAAGATCTTTATGGTTAGATGGCCGTTTCTGTTCAACGCTGATCATTGTTCGAACGGGCTTTTTGGAAAAACATCCTGATTGGGTTAAACAGTGGCTGATGGCCCATATTGAGATGACGCACTGGATCAATCAGTATCCCAAAAAGGCAAGGTTTGATACCCGTAGCCAAATCAAGGTGCTTTCGGGGATAAACCTTCCGGAGGAAATTTTTTACGACGCCTTTTCTCGGATTGAATTTACGTATGACCCCATTACATCGTCATTGTTTTCATACGCAGAAATGGCGTATAACGCCGGTTTTTTGAAGCAGGAAAAGCCTGATTTAACCGGCATGGTGGATTTGAGCATCCTCAACGGGGTGCTCAGGGAACAGTCATTGCCGGAGATAAAGTAGGGCAACCATTTAGAGTTGCAATGCCAGGTACGCACTCGGACAGCGGCAAGGCTAAAGAGCAAAAAACCAGAAACTTGAAGTATGTATTCAGACAGTGGCAAGGCTGAAGCCTTGCCCTACGTTAGGGCATTTGGAGGTGGCAAGTTGTGTTAGAAGGTGTTGAAAGCAAAATCCCTGCAACGGCAGACAATGAAAAAGTTCCCGGCGGCGTAGCGACGGCTGAGAGGCCGGGCGGTACACAACCGAAATTATGCATCCGACACGTGTCTAAATCGTTTAAATCAGTGAACGGTAGCGCTTACGTGCTGGAGGATATAAACCTGGAAATCAGGGAAGGGGAGTTTGTCTGCATTGTCGGGCCTTCCGGATGCGGGAAAACAACCCTTTTAAACATCGTGGCGGGGCTTGAGAAGGCGGACTCCGGCGAGGTGTGGTCTAACGGCCACAAAGTCAACGGCGCAGGCACCGACCGCGTGGTCATCTTCCAGGAGGCAGCGCTTTTCCCATGGCTTAACGTGGTTAAAAATGTTGAATTTGGTTTGAAGTTGAAGGGGATTGACGCAAAACGGCGCAGGGAAATCGCCATTCAACACCTTAAAATGGTACACCTGAGCAAGTTCCAAAAGGCGCATGTACACGAGTTATCAGGCGGCATGAAGCAGCGCGTCGCCATAGCAAGGGCGCTTGCGATGAACCCGGAGATGCTCCTGATGGATGAACCGTTTTCAGCTCTGGACGCGCAAACCCGCTGGATACTCCACTTCGAACTGCAAAATATATGGCTGAAAACGAAGAAAACGATTATGTTTGTCACCCATAATATTCGTGAGGCTGTTTGTCTGGCGGACCGGGTCGTGATGCTTTCCACCACCCCAGGCAGGATAAAAAAAGAGTTTCAGATAGACCTGCCGCGCCCCCGCGACGACAACGACATAAACGTGGCTGAATATTCAACCAAAATTATGAAAGAACTGAAAAGCGAGATTACGAAGGTGATGCAATGCGAGATGGATACGGATTCGTGTACCGAGTGCGATACCAAATGCGCGGCGGTTTCACACGAAAGGATTGATATGGGGGGGGGGATTTGAGGTATGCGTAACGTGGGAAAAAGGGTGGTGTTTTTTCTTATGCTTATCGGGGTGTGGGAACTGGTGTTTCTCTGCGGGGTATGGCCGGAATACGTTTTACCGTCGCCCGTGTCAGTCGGCAAAACACTGTTCTTCGGTTTTCAAAACAAGACCTTCCTCATTGGTATTGGGATTAGTATGAAACGGATTGCCATCGGCTACGGCATCTCTATCGGGATAGGCATCTTTCTGGGTATACTGATTGCAAGATTCAAGATTTTGGAGGATACGCTGGGCGCCCTCATTTCAGGCTTACAAACGCTGCCAACCATCTGCTGGCTGCCGCTTGCGCTCCTTTGGTTCGGGTTAAATGACAGGGCGATTATATTCCTGGTTATTATGGGCGCAGTGCTTTCTATTGCCATTGCAACCGATGCGGGGGTGAAGAACGTGCCGTCGCTTTACATTCGGGCAGCAAAAACCATGGGTGCAAAGGGGTGGAGACTCTATTTTGAAGTGATTATACCCGCTGCGCTTCCCCACATCATTATCGGCATGAAACAGGGCTGGTCGTTTGCCTGGCGCTCACTTATGGCGGGAGAGTTATTGATTGTGTGCCTGGGATTGGGGCATCTCATGATGATCGGGCGGGAACTGAATGACATGAGTCAGGTCATCGCCGTCATGATCGTTATTATCATTATCGGTATTGTGGTTGACCGCCTTTTCTTCGTCAAGGTAGAAAAACGTATACGCGAACGGTGGGGACTGACCAAGTCTTAATGCGTAACGCCATTGCTTGTTTGGGAACTGACAACACGATAAACTTACTGAAAAACCGAATGTTGAATGTCGAACAAGGAATAACAAATGTCGAAGGAATTCCGTGTTCCTACTTCATAATTCGAAATTCCTTGTTCGATTTTCGTAATTCAATACATCGTTCTCAGGCTCCAGCCTGGGAATATTCCTGAACCCGAAGCGCTTGCTTCGTTTTCGAAAGATTTCTTTTTTATAAGGACGTCCGTACCGTTTGGGTTATGGTTGTACTTCACGGGATACGCGCCGGAGAACCGTTGCATTAATGCTACACGTCAACTTCGACGGGCAATTCCATGTTTTGTATGGAGGCCTGAATCAGCGCCTCGCGGTCTGCTTCGTCTTCCGGCTGCTTAATTCTCTCGGAAACCCTTTCTACAAACCGGACACCTTCGGCGCGATATTTCTTTTTCAGTACTTCACATTTTGGACAATCTGGTGCTGTATAAATGTATTTCACAAATCAATCTCCCGTAGCGTATAATGTAAATGGCAACAGCTTATATGGTGTCTGCTTAGAACGACTTAGGCCGCTTAGCAAGGGAGCAGGAGGGTTGCCCTCTACCGTTATTGTGTACCACGTAAACTGTTTCTGAAGTTAGTACCCCCTCTTTGTTTGAAAAACCAAGATGCTATTCTACTAAAAGGAATGATTCTTTCAAGGGTAATTTTTTCTATTTTTTGCGTTAACCGCAAAAAAACATCCTACTAATTATTTGACTGGATAAATCTTCTGTGATATATTCCATGAAAACTAAGAAAGGTTGGAATGTATGAGATTTATCGGATTACTGCTTGCCGCCGCCGTGGCTATCTGGGTTTATACGGATGCAATCAAGCGCGGATGCAAAACCCTGGCTGCAATAGGGTGGATGCTTGGTGTGTTTTTGTTAATGATTGTGTTTTTGCCGTTGTATTTGTTCATGAGGTCAAAGCAAGGCAAGCCGGTGGATATACTCACCCCTTGCAGGCATTGCGGGAAATATTACGAGAACACCCCCCTCTATTGCCCGAACTGCGGGCATAAAGTTGGGGGGTATCCATTTAAAGAGGAATAACGTATGGGCTTGAAAGATCGGATAGCTGAAGATTTAAAGACGTCAATGAAGGCGCAAAACAAATTAAGGACTTCTGTATTACGGATGGTACTTGCAGATATCAAGATTGCAGACACCTCCGGTAAGCCAAAGGATCAAATTGATTATGAAGAGGTGGTTCGTGGCTATTACAAAAAACTCAAAAAGACCCGTGAAGAGTACGAGAGGCTCAAGCTCCCCGACAAAGTTGCGGAACTGGACGGAGAGGTTGCCATTGTAGAGGAATATCTTCCTAAACAATTATCAGATGATGAACTAAAGAAGATTGTGGCGGAGGTCATTGAAACCAATAAATTTACCGCCCGGGAAACCGGCGCTGCAATGAAACTCATTATGAGCAAATGCGGGAATCTCGCAGACGGGAAAAAAGTACAACAATACCTCAAAGAAAAGCTGATAAGTTAGTAATAATGGTTCTCCTGTTGAGAAGTGAAATTAACACAACCTCTGGAATTCTCCCCCTGGGAGGGGTTCAAGGGTGGGGTGTCTTAGCGTACAACCCTACCATTGTACCTAAAGCGCAAATCGCATACGTAAAATGAAAATTAAGTTGCCAAACATTTCTTAAGGATATCGTATGCAAGATGAGGGGTGGAAAAAAACTCTTTCAGAACTCACACTCAATGAATTGAAGGAGGCGCAACGCTTTATCAATGAATTAATCCCCATGCTGCAAGCCGTGGAAGACCCCACGGAAGCGCCTACTGAAGCGTCTACTGAAGCACCCGCAGAAGCGCATGAGGAAGTGATGATCGAGGAGTACAGGCCGCCCGCCCAACTCGAGGAATTCCCCCCCTCCGAGGGCGGTGAGCGGCGTGATGATACGCGTTTCGACATTGACATTGATGGAGTTTATGCAGTGCTTAAAGGTGAAGAAACCGATGCGGAATTGCAGATGCTAAACCTCCAAATAAAAGATGTTTCAAAACAAGGGATACGGTTTGTTTCAAACCAATTCGTGCTGCCTTCCAATATACTTATTATCAAATTCCACCTGCCCTCTTCCAACACCAGACAGCTTTACAAAAAGGTTATTCAAAAGAAAATATATGCCGAGGTAAGGAGGGTCGTTGGGCTTTCAACCCCGCGTGGAATGCAATATCAGGTCGGCGCGAAATCAATCGAACGTGAAGAAGCGCTGGAACTAGCGAAAGAAAATGAAGGTTTTACCATTACCGGTAAACGGCTGGCGCTGAAGAGTGATATGACGATATTGATCGTCTCTTTCAGAGAGGCGCACGCAAAACACCTGGAATCAGTATTGAGAAATCTTGGGTACAACGTTTACCGGGAAAGCCAAAAGCCTAATACGATAGCGACGCTACGCAAGATAAACTGCAACATCGTCGTTACCGATATGGACACAGCCGGTATTCAGGAATTCGAGCTCGTAAAAGACCTTAAAAATGAGTTCCCTGAGATATGCCTGATTATTGAGGTAGCAACACTCGAAGACTGGTTCCAGGCGTCGTCTCTGGGGGTGGATGAGTATATATCGAAAGGTTTTACCGACAAAGAGTTTGAAAGAATCATCGAATTGTTGCATAAAAAATTATTGCAGAAAAATATTTTTGGCAACTATTTTCACAACAAAGACAAACACAAGCGGAATTGCCTGGTGGTGGGTACCGATAACGTCCTCAAAAAATATCTCTGCAAGGCGTCATTGCAAAAAAACATTAAATTTTATTTTGTCCCTGATACAAACCAATCAATGGCCGTTCTGAAAAAATTCAAAATAGACCTTGTTTTTGTCGATTCGACGATCGCCAACGTAGGCGAATGTTCTTTTCTTGCAAAGACTAGAAGAGATTTTCCCAATATCGAGATTTTTGTAATTTCAAATAATTATCTGGAACGACATCGGTATTTGATAAGCGGAGCCGACCAGTTTTTTATCGCACAGATGGGCGTGGAGCAAATAGCAGAGGTGTTGTAGGACTGCTAAAATCTTTTGTCTTTCGGTAAAACAGGGCAAATCGCCCCTATTTTATGGGCGGCTTTTAAATGAATACATCCTCCCGGATTTTCCTCTTGAGAGGGGTGTGGGGGTTGGCTGTCTTATCGCATTGCCCGTGCACACTCATATCATACCAACCCCAAAACCCGCGTAATAAAATGAGCATTCCCCTACAATTAAAATAACCGTTAAAAAACAGGCTGTTTCCCGCTATTGCCGGCGACGCATCTCTACTGCAACCTTTCGCAAGATCCCGTCTCCGCGTGGCGGACGTGCGTGGCTACTGCCAGGCGGATCGCCTCTTCGTCTAACGTTAATGCTTAAACCGGACAAAAACCCTGCCAAAGTTTTGGCTGTCCTTGTCGATACGGTGATAAAGACTCTTTATCTCCGGACGGTTTAGAAAACGCAGAACGGCCTTCTTGAGCTGTCCACTTCCCTTGCCGGGGATAATTTCCACCATGGCAATCCGCTTTTCAACGGCCTCAGAGATTATCCGGTTAAGCTCCCGTTCAATCGAACGCCCGTCCTTGCAAATATCATGAAGATCAAGTTTTAGTTTTGCCATATCGTATTCGTTAAAAAAATTTTAGTGTAAACACATTAGGCAGATGGTAACTTATTAAAGATAATAATTCATGCAAAAACAAGAAAAACTTTTCTTTTCCATCGAAAGCAATCCAAGCCTTTGTGGTCTGGCCCTGTAGGGGCAAAAGCCACCTGGCAGGCAATTTATTGCCGGTACAGAAATAAAACCATGACATCACGCTATCATCTGCAAAAAAAGGAACGGGAAATCAAAGACCTGAACGAGATACAGGCTATCATCAAACGGGGGAAATACCTCACCATTGCGCTGTGTAGAAATAATGAGCCCTATATTGTCACGCTGAGTTACGGTTATGACGAGAAGCGAAATGTCTTTTACTTCCACAGCAGGCAAAAGGGATTGAAAGGTGAATTCCTCAAATCCAATCCCAACGTCTGTGCTACGATTATCGAAGACAGGGGCTATCTCATGGATGAATGTGCGCATGAGTTTCGCTCTGTCGTTATTTGGGGGCGGATGTGTTTAGTGGAGGAGATGGAGGAGAAAAAGCATGCAATGGACGTCCTGCTGTGCCACCTCGAAGATAACCCCGATAAAATCAAGCGTGAATCCTTGTCAAGCGACGCCGTGTACCGGCACCTGGCTATGCTGAAGCTGGACGTCACAGAAATAACCGGGAAATGGGGACGGTAGCGGTGCAATTCTTTCGAAGGCCAACCGCCCCCGGTTGAGTTGCAATCCCTGGTGCGTATTCAAAGAGTTGCAAGGCTAAAGCCTTGCCCTACGTATAAAAACAAAAAAGTCGCCGAAGGCCTCATTTGTCGTTTGTAGCGCAGGCGTCCCGCACGCTGTTTTTCAAATGCAGGCGAGACGCCTGCGCTACAAATGCGGTCGCCGCAGGCGATGTAATGTAATACGTGTGCCACGGTTGCGACGTTTACATAATCACTTCTTTTTTCCGTGGTTCGGTCATCGCCAGGGGAGACAGCACCTGGTCAATTTTTTCCGGTGAAAGGATGTTCCTTTCGAGGATAATGTCGCGCACTGATTTACCGGTTTTCATCGACTCCTTTACCACGTCAGCAGCCTTTGCATAACCTATCAGCGGATTCAATACGGTGGCAATACCCAGGCTTCGCAGGGCATAGTCCTGGCATTTTGCCGTGTTGACCGTAATACCGGAGACGCATTTATCACAAAATGCCTTTGCGGCATTGGTGAGGATAAGGATGGAATCAAGCATCTTGTATTGAATCAATGGCATCATAACATTAAGCTCAAATTGCCCCGCCTGGGCGGCCATGACGATAGAGGCATCGTTGCCCAGGATGGCAAAACAAACCATGGTGAGCATTTCAGGCATTACCGGGTTGACTTTTCCCGGCATAATTGACGATCCAGGCTGCATTGCAGGCAGTTCAATCTCGGCCAACCCCGTATTCGGCCCGGAATTCATCAAGCGGAGGTCGTTGGCAATGCGAATGAGTTCCACGGCAACCGCCCGAATAGCACCGGAAAGGGCTACAAACGGCGCGTTGCTCTGCATGGCCTCGAATTTATTCTCCGACTCTTTAAGGTCCAGGTGTGTCATCTGCCTAAGTTTTTCGACCACCTTGCCGGCAAATGCCGGGTGGGTGTTGATACCCGTGCCGGCGGCGCTTCCGCCAAGGCCCAGCTCCTCCAGAGACTCCGCGGCATTTCCAACCCCCCTGGCCGTCCTCAAGAGTGCCGCCGCATAGCCTGAAAATTCCTGCCCTACCCGAATTGGCACGGCGTCATGGAGATGGGTGCGCGCTGATTTGATAATCGGATCAAATTCCTTAGCCTTTTGACCAAACGCGTCCGTCAGGTCTTGCAAATTTACGATCAACGTTTTTACCATCTGCAATGCGGCAATGCGCATAGCGGTTGGGTAGACGTCGTTGGTGGACTGGCCGTAATTAACGTGGTCATTCGGATGCACAAGTGCATAGTCCCCCTTCCGGCTGCCCATCATCTCAATGGCAACGTTGGCAATAACTTCATTTACGTTCATGTGGTGTGAGGTGCCCGCCCCGGCCTGGTAGACGTCCACTAAAAACTGTTCGTGGAA
Source organism: uncultured candidatus Brocadiaceae bacterium (assembly GCA_964355695.1). Classification (GTDB taxonomy): domain Bacteria; phylum Planctomycetota; class Brocadiia; order Brocadiales; family Brocadiaceae; genus JACVXV01. The sequence goes on along the minus strand of CAYHFB010000004.1, from coordinate 7,591 downwards.
CTCACCGCTCAGTATGCGGTCACACGCCTGGATAATCGCGTTGCCGATCTTTCCGTCAAGGCAGCCAAGCTCCACGTTGACCGCAGCAGATGCCTTTTTTATGTGAACAACCGCCAGGGTGAAGAGTGGGCAGGACAGTTGGCCGCTGATAGGGAAATTTTCAATTGCCCTGGCCGTTTGAATCCCATAGTAGGCCTCGTGGGGAACCGGTAGTTCTCCCAGAGAATCCTTTTCCGTACGAAACAGATCATTATTCGATGTAGTCATAGTTTTTTGTTGTATGTGTCACGGAAAATACAGGGTACCGTATATTTTTATAGTGAACAGTATAAACATTTCCACCTGCGGTGTTCGGAGTATATTATGGACAGGCTATATCCTGTCGGCCTTTCAGGCCTAACTTTGAAATTCCTGAACATTACATGGTCGTTTTTTTCTCCAGGATTACAAGGTTTTGTAAGGCGAATTTACAGGTCGGGTCAATTTGTAAGGCGGCTTTAAATCCATAGATCGCCGGTTCCCGTTTGCCCAATCTGGCATAACAGGACGCCATGTTGGCGATGACCATTGCGTTGGGGGTAGCGGTGGTTTTAAGATGTTTTTCCAGCGCTTCTATAGCCAGGGTATATTCCTCAATTTCCATGCAGAGGTCGCTGATGTCGAGGCAGGTGTCGCCTTCGAGCGTGTTTGACCGTAGGGCATTCAAGATAAAGTTGACGAGGCCTTCCCGGTCGCCGTTTTTGTATTTGATCTTTTCCCGCAGGCATTGAAGCCCCAGGTGGGCCGGGTAGTAAGGGGTGATTATGCCCAGTGTGTCCAGAGCCTCCTTTAGTTGGTTTGTCTGTATGAGCAGGTTTATAAGGTAGGTATAGATAAAGGCGTCTTTCTCAGGGTTTACTTCTATTGAGCGCCTCATGGCGGCGATAGCGGCTCCTTTTTTTTTCTGCATGGCGTATATTTTACCCAACAGGAAGTATATCTGATAGGGGGTGACGTCTCTTTCGATTGCAAGGGTTAGGATGTTTTCCGCGTCGTCCAGCCTGTTCTGCGATAGATAGAGATGGGCGAGATTGGTGTAGTACAAGGGTTCCTTGTTGCTGAGTTCAAGCGCCTTCTTATAGGCGGACTCGGCTTCATTGACAAGCCCCAGGCGTTTGTAACATTCACCCGCGTGATTATAGGCATAGTGTTCGTAAGAATAGAAATCGGACGCAAGCAGGTTGAAGGCTGGGGCTTTGCTCTCCTTTTCTTTTTCGATAAGGTATTTTTTGAAATAGTTCAGGGCGTTGTGGATTTCTCCTTTTTTGAAGAGGGTCTCGCCCAATACCAACAACATGTCAAAGCGTTGTGGGTTTTCGTTGAGCGATTGTCTGCAAATCTCTTCCGCCCTGTCCGTCATGTTCTTATTTAAAAAGGCGTGCGCAAGGTCGATAGAAATCTTTTGCCTTTGCCCCTTTGAGATTGCGTCCGTTTCCGGCACGAGCATGCTTAATCCCTTTTCCGCCAATTCAATTACCTTGTCAAAGTCGTACTCATTTCTATAGTTTCGGATGAGGTTTGCCAGGGCAAAGAGGTTGTTCGGCTCCAGGGCAACTTGTTCTCGCAGGAGGTCGCCGGTTCTTTTGTATTTTTTTACCATATCGGTTTGCGGCAAATTATAACCGTAATGATAAAATTTTATCTCGGATTGGAGCGCATTGCCTTCGAATGCCAGTTGGTTGTGCACGATACCATGGAAGCAGGCCTTTCCCCTGCGGAATATTCTGGGAAAGTAGTGTTTTGCCTGGCCGCCGGGGAGATCGCTATAGATGGCAACGTATATGACGTTGTGTGCATTTGTCTGGATTAGGGTGTGCATGCAGGGGACGTCTGATTGCTCAAGCGCTTCGTCTGCGTCGATTTGCAGTATCCAGTCGCACGTTGCGTAATGCAGGGAGTGGTTTCGTGCCTCGCTGAAGCTGTTGCGCCAGGGGTGGTGGTATACCTTTGCACCGAAGGATTGCGCAATCTCAACCGTTTTATCCGTAGAGCCGGTATCTACGATGACAATCTCATCCGTTGCGTCTTTGACGCTTTTTAAGCACTGAGCGAGAAACTTCTCTTCGTTCCTGACGATCATGCAGACGGAGATCGTGGGTCTACCGCTTTTTTGTGCGACCGGTTGTTCTTGTATGGGCACTGGTTACCTATCTGGTTCGAAAATTCGAAATCAAGTGTTGATTACACAAGCAGTCATGAATTTTCATAGTTTCTGGGTGTTGAAAATGCAACATGACGACTTGTTCGACATTCGCTTTTCCCGAATAAACAGTATATTGGGAATTACTGTCTCCCTTAGTGATCAGGGAGACCTACCGAATTAGCTCCGACAACGAATACATTGTCCTTTCTGTCTCCCCATATACCTGAAAAAGAGTAGATGTCGCCGGTCTTTTGCGTCTTCCAGGTGTGTCCGTTATAGTACAGGATCGTGGAGTGGTCTCCTACGGCAAAGATGTTTTGGGCGTCAACGCCCCGTATTCTCCGCAAAAAGCTGGAGGTACCGCTCGGCTGCCGCCCCCACTTCACACCGTTGTAATGATAAATAATGCCCTCTGCGCCGGTAATGTACACGCTTTGGGGGGCTGCCATCCACACACTCGATAGGGTTTTATCGGTAAAACGCTTGTGTTTTTTCCAGTGTTTGCCGTCATAAGAAAAAACCGATCCGTACTCGCCGGCGGCATATACGCTCTTCGGACCAGTGCCGCTCACATCGAAGAGGGTATCCGTTGCCCCGGTCATTTGTTCTGTCCACTCGTCCCCATTGTAATGAAATATCTTTCCCATGTTGCCGGTGACAACGATATGCTTTTCGTCCAGCCCCCAAATACCCCTGCTCCAATAGGCCGGCGCGGCATGGTATATCTTCCATTCCGTTCCGTCATAGTGAAGCATGACGCCGAAGTCGCCGCAAGCGTATATATCTTTGCTGTTGCTACCCCATATTTTATGCAGTCTTTGCTTAGTTGGGCTACTTTGCCTGGTCCATGAGTTGCCGTTGTAATGCAAAATGACGCCCTGTTCTCCCACGGCAAAGACATTGTTGGAATCGAATCCGTAGATGTCGTTGAGCCACATATCATTTCCATGAAACACATGGTTCCACGTCTTGCCGTCGAAATGGAGTATTACGCTGTCACTGATCTCGAATTTCTCCATCTGGTTCGCCTCCAACGCCCACTCATCTGCAAGGGTGAGTTGGACGGCAAACGACAGGTGGATTACCACCAAGAGGCTGATTACCCGGAACAAGGCAGTTTTCATGTTCACTTTCTTTAAAAGGTGAATGGTTAAAAACATACAAAAAAAGAAGTTTTTTTCAAGGCAATATTCTACAGTGCGGCATTATTGCTGTCTTCTGTGGTAGCCAGCATCTTCCTTGTTTTATCAAAAACCTTCTCAAGCAGCTTCCGCTCCGGTCCTTCAATCCCCAGGAATCCCCAGGCGGCGCGCACCTGGTCTGTATGGCCCTCGGAATTCCAGGACAGGACGTTTAGGCGCAAAAATTTGCAGGGTAGATTTTCTACCTGAACGTTCTGGTATTCTGAGGGGAATTTGAGGGAGATCGTTGTCCCGCCCAGGATATTGGCGTGTTCTTCGCTGTAAGAGAAATCACAAGCAATACCGCTCATACTCATGTTGATAACGCTGGCTTCAATGTCATCATAATTGGCCTCATAATTCGAGTGGATAAAGGCCTTTACGTCCGGTATGTGAATACGCTCGCTGGTGCGCCATTTTCGAGGGTCGCAAATCAAATTGATCTTGTCTCTCAACTCCTTTGAGGTAAAGGGGAAAATCATATAATTGGTAACGCCATGATCTTCCAACTCCTTGATGTTTTCTTTGGTGCCGGTGGTTGTTATGAAAATAACGGAAATGTCCTTTTGTACAGACATGGTTTGTATCTTCCCGAAGAAGGAAAGGCCGCTTGCATCAGGCAGTTCTTTGCTGCAAATCAGGATATCAAATCTTTGCTCCTGGCACTGCCGGGTGGCCTCCTTCGAGGAACCCGCCTCAAAAATGGAAATATCATCCAGTTCGGAAAGAATAAAAGATTTCAAGCGGTTTCGTATCACTCCCGACCCATGTACAACTAACAGATTTCTCTTACCCATGTCTTCCCTCCAAAAATTATGCTCTTTTGTTTCCACCTCCGGAACAAAACCGTGGCGATGGAAAAACAAAAAAGCGCACCTTACTTAAACGTATTGTACAAACTATTGTTTACCTACGCGGTTTATGAGAGCCGCATAAGCAAACTTCATTTGACGATACCTGTTTACCTTGAGTTCATTTCACAAATTTCGGGCAATCGTTCTTTAATTATACTGATTTCCAGATAAAAGTTAACTTAAATATTTTGGCAATGATGGGAATATTCGTAGTTACCCACCATAGAAGACGCTTAAAACCCTCAAAGCACAAAAAATAAAAAAGGAACATTAACCATAACCATTCGGATATTTTCATTTTAGCAGATTGATTTCGTGTTAGACTTATGGTACAATGTAGATAACAGTTGGAATCTCATACGATGTATATACCTTATTGGAAGGAGAGATAACATGGGTGTCGAACTAGTCAGCAACGCACGCGCCTATCATGGTTCGGTTGATCTGTTAACGAAGAGGACGCAGCAAGATAACGCGCAAAGCGCGAATGCCAATGCAGCCCTCAGAAGTATACAAAACGTTAACAAAAACAACGTGAGAGAGGTAAAACCTCCTGAAAACAGGGATGGTGGTGGAACGCTTAGCTCTAGCAGGGATAAGATGTTTAAACAGGGCAAGAATGATAACGATGGGGATAACGATGCGGTTGGCTCCAAGTTTGATCACACATTTTAAAGCCGCGAAGTAGTGCTTCTTGCCCTTAGCAAACCGGGCTTGCTGTTATCATTACAGCAAGCCTCTTTCGTAGTTACCCGCAGTTGAATTTTCCACCTTGGTCGCGCTCTGAATATTCAGGAAAAGTCGGTTTATCACTTCCGGTGAATATAGCTTGTGGCATAAGTCTAACCGGTAGTTTGTCTGCCCAAGCCTTGTTAATTCCGGAATTCGATGGATAATCGAATAGGGCTTTTCACCGATAACAAGCGTTTTGCACGCCTCATTTATCACCATGAAGCGGTCACCGTGTTCATTTTTTATAGAAGACTGCTTAAAGCCGCACCGGCTCCAGCCGGGGCAATCCCCTTTTACCTGCGCCCACACACAGGTGTCCGAAAGAAAAAGCGGCGTATCCTGATAAACAATAACCTCTGCGTTCCTTCCCAAAAGCGATAACATATTGGCCTTGTCGTCCTCGGGAGAAAGGGTATATCTGCAAAACCCACGTTGAATAAGCGCGTTTGCAGAAAGTGGATTTAAGCAGTACAAGGGATAATCAGCATAGAGTTGTGCGCCGCTATTTTCAAACAGATCCACGGCGCCGGGATTGGCCACCTGGAATTGCCGAAACCCATCTCCCATCAATTCATTCACCATCTTTTTGAATGCCGTATAGGTTTCCAATCCGCAGCCCTCGTCCCTCATAATTGCGGGCAACGAAAAGACGGCCTGATCCTTTTTTCCCCGTAACGCAGCCACCATGGCATCCTTGTTTTCCGAGAGACCGGCGGCCATTGCAGGGGTTAGCGTAAGGTATATCTTATCAAGCCTTTCAAGGGGAAGGTGGCGCAGATATTCTAGCGTATCAATCTTGACGGATAGCTTTAAACCAGGCGCAAAATCGCGGTCGTCAGGAGGCGTACCACTGTCCGCAGGGAATACGGAGGAACCGGCTGCCGCCTGACATTCCCGGCTCTGAGGATTTACCGGTGTAGCGCCGGCAGTAGCGGCAAATTCTTCCTTTATCCATTTTTTTACGTCGTCCCCCCTCCGCGTCCGCTCCAGCTTCCACGCCTCAGATAGTTTTTGAAAGTAGTCTCTCCGTAACTCATTGAGTTGTCCTAGTGGAATAAACAGTCCCTCGGCAATATGTGCGCACATACTCAGCAACTCAAAAGGCGTTTCACCCAAGCGGCAAAAACAGGCCTGCAAGGATGCATCATCAATTGTCCGTGAAATGCCCTTTTCCAGTTGAACAGGATAATGGATGGTAAAGGGGAAGCCACGCACCACCCCTACGACCTTGATACCGTTCTGGCTCACGGTAATCTCCAGGCTTACCGATAACCTGGCTCGTTCCTGTTTTTTGGGAATTTTAGGGGTAAACAACTCCCTCGTCTTCTGGGAATAGAGCAGGTGAAGCCTTGCGCCGGGCTGAAATTGCTGATGCGATTCGACCATTGCCGTATCGCCCGCCTTTATGCCAAAAACCCTCTTCCCGTTGACCATAATGTTCTTCACCGGCAGCAAGGCGGGACTTTCAAAGCTGTTTTCAAAGACCTGCAGCAAGTCCCTTACCCCGATTTCAGCATCCGCACGCACGGTTACAAACCCCCTTTCCGACCTCACGATTTCACCAACACAACAGCCCGTGTTCGCGGGGTACGCCAGGTTGACCGTGTCTACCGGCTTGAGGCTTCCACCGGACGCCGTCTCGTGGTCTTGCCGGGCAACATTGCCCTTCAGATATGAATGAGTTGTCTCCCGGCTGAATACGGTTTTTAAGAGGCGGGCGGCCTCGTCGTAATCCTCCAGCTTGCCATCAATGGCCTGACGGTAGACATGGGTTGCCACCGCTACGTATTCGGGCGATTTCATGCGGCCCTCGATCTTAAACGACCGGACGCCCGCGTCCATAAGCGCATCTGTGTGGGGAAGGGCAAGGAGGTCTTTCATCGAAAAGAGATAGCCCTCTTTGCCCGACTGGTGCGTATAGCGCATCCTGCACGGTTGGGCGCATTGCCCCCGATTACCGCTACGCCCGCCGAGCATACTGCTGAAAAAACACAAACCGGAATAAGAGTAGCACAACGCTCCGTGAACAAAGACCTCTATTTCCAGGGGCGTATTTTGAGTAATGTGCCGGATTTCCTGAATCGACAACTCCCGCGCAAGCACAACGCGCTTAAACCCCAGCTTCTCCAGTTGCTTCACCCCGGCAAGGTTGTGAATAGCCATTTGTGTGCTGGCGTGCAGGCGAAATGAGAATGGCCGGGATTGTATAAGACGCAATACCCCCATATCCTGAATAATCAGGGCGTCCGGCTGTAACTCTTCCAGGGCAACCAGATATTCTGCAACCCTTTCCATCTCGGCAGCCTTAATCAGCGTATTCAGCGCCACGTAGACCTTCATGGACTGCTTGCGCGCATGGGCAATGGCCATACTCGCGTCATCCAGGGTGAAATTATGCGCGTTTGCGCGGGCGCTGAAACAATCCAAACCAAGGTAAACCGCATCCGCCCCATTTTCAGCGGCGGCGAAAAAGGATTCGATATTGCCTGCGGGGGAAAGCAACTCCGGTTTTTTACGTGAGGAATGGGCAAGGGTCATGGGGTATTATCCGTAGAAATGTAATGGAGAGGTAGATTTCAATGTAGGAACCTGGCGCGGCCTCTGGCCGCAACCAAATTCGAAATACGAATATCGAAATTATG
>CAYHFB010000003.1:0-30410 GCA_964355695.1 uncultured candidatus Brocadiaceae bacterium | reverse complement strand
CTTATCACTGCACATTTGTTCTTCGTATTCTTTAGCTGTTTCATACAGCCATATACCTTCCTTCTCCAGTTCTTTTTTGTCCAACAATGTGTTGGAAACAATGGCAACTTCTTTTGGCTTCATAACGTAAAGTGTATAAACCAATCGATTTTTGCCACTGATTACCTCTGTACCAACTTGTAGGTTACCAGACATATTAAAAAAATCGGTAGAACCTTTCAGGAGTGTCGCCATAATTTTAAGTTCTGCAATGCCCCAAGATTCTTTTTTCAAACTTCCATCGTCATTGATAATTGGGTTTTCGATGCATTGCCTAATGTATTCGTGCAGAGATTTCTGTTCTTCGACTCCATTATTGTTGATGATAGCCAGTTTCTTGCAAGGATCGCTAACATTATCATAAATCTTTACACAATAAAAATCTTGATCTTTATCAGTAACTTTTATATAGATTGTATAGTCGCCTGCTTTATTATTATCAAGTTCGTGCTTGTTATGCTTAATTCCATTGCGAATAAAATTTTCAAGAAATGCAAAAAAGGCAAATTCCCCAAGGCAGCCAGGCACCGCTATCGTAATATCATCAGGATTTATTTTACTTTGATGTAATCGTTCATTACAATGGCAAAAAGTAGAATAGGGAAGTTTTTGTTTTGTAGGACAACCTACAGTTGGACAACAATACTCACACATTAGTAGTTTTTCATTTACATAGAATTCTATATTCATGCGATTGTTTTCCAAGTCATCGTTGTATGTCACGCCTTCAGTCTTTCCAATATTGTCGGTCAAAAGGGTATTATTTAGAAATTTAAGAATAATTTCATCGAAGAATTTTAGGTTCTTAGTCGTTGTTAATGGCTCTGTTGTTATCTCTGCAACAAAATCCGCCTTTTTCTGAATATATTCATCAAGGCCATTTTTGAGGATGCCAATAGTTTCTAGGTCATGGTTTTTATTTAGTTTAAGCCTAGCACGTATTTCTTCTACAGAAGACCGTGTCATTACATGGCTGCCAATGTGATGTGAATGGTTTCTTGAAATAATAGCTGCTAGAGATGCTTTTGTGCCGTGCCTTAGAGTTTCTTTACGCAATATATCAAGTCCCCATTCCTTAATAACTAAGGCAAAAGAGTCGGCAAACAATTGAAACTTATTTTCGTCTGGAAATTTGTCCTCTTTGAATGCTATTAAACTATATAATTTTTGGTATGGTTCACCACACCCGTTAATCTCCTTAAAATTATCACTGTTTGTTTCGAGTTGTTCTATTGAATTTTCAATAATATCTAATTGGAACGGACTTCTCCAAATAAAATCTGATTTAAGCCTTTCGTATTCTTTATAGACTTGAAATAAGCCGAGTTTATCATTGCCGGTCTTTTTTTGGAATTTTTGGTCACGCAGAAGTATGTCTAATTTTGTGTTTTTGAAGAGATAATATGGTAAGGTAAGAATTTTAGGGTGAGATGGATTCTGAGACGTTAGTTTATTAATTTCATCCAGTGTGATGATTCCATTTTTTGATTTAGAAAAACCATACCACCTTCCTCCTTCTCCTTTTTCGTTGTAAAAATAGGCTACAATATAGTGAATCATATCTGTATGCTTAGCAAATAACATTTCCGAAAAATCATTCATTTTTTTATTGATCATCTCATTGTCTAATTTTGTGTATTCCGGGTAAACGCTTATTTCATAATCGAAAAGGTAGTAATTAATAAAGTCGTGTACTATTTCAGTTGTTGCCATTTTGGTTCCCCTAACTCAAAGTAAAGAATCGATTAAATAATTCTATCGTTTTCATTATGCTTTTTCGTTCATTATGTTTATATTTACCAACGAAACTCTTCAAATTATCATTGTATTCAGAAAAACTTCTTAAATTGAGCAGGTATAAAGGAAGGGAACCTTTGTATAAAGGGTTGTCTAATCTATTCACAAGCGTTTTTATTGATTCTTCGTAATTCTTACCGTAATAGCCTTTGCAAACAGAATCGAATTCTTGAATATGGCTGCCTATCCAATCAATCATAGTTGCTAATTTATCTTCACATTCATCTGAAACATCTCCGCCTGCGTGGAACGCCGTAAAGATCAGTTGCACTTTAAGGCGCATAACTCCTTCGACTTTAAACCTGTTCATTGCAAAGTCGAATAGTTTTTTTCTATACGAATCATTATTTCTTACCGCCCAGGGCAAGAGATTTAAAATATACTGCTTTTGCAATGCAGTCATGTAATCCCACGAATTAAGGTTTTTCCAAATAGATTCGGCTAAATTATTATCCTTGATAATCTGATTTCGAAACGCATCAATATATTCAACATTGTTGGTGTCATCTGGAATATCAGGGGTTACGCCGGACAGGATTAACGAGATGTCATTAAAGGTTTTGAAGATTGTATTGATTTTGCACTTTAGCGAAATCTTTGATATTTCGTCTACTTCGCTGTGGCTATCATACTTGGGGTTTTTAAATTCTGCCACTATTCTTGCCGGCCGTGGTGATAAAACTACAATGCGGTCTCCTACGGTTATTGCCTCATCAACATCATGCGTTACAAAAATGGTTGATTTTTTTTCTGTAGCGTGGATATGCAAGAATTCTTTTTGCATGGTTCGCCTTGTCAGGGCGTCCAACGCTCCAAAAGGCTCATCCATTAATAATACTTTTGGATTCATGGCATAGGTACGAGCAATGGCAACCCTTTGCAGCATTCCACCTGATAAAGTGCTTGGCCAAGCATTGGCAAAACCAGAAAGTCCTACAAGATTAAGAAAGGTTGTAGCACGTGCATTTCGTTCTTCATTTTTAATGTGTGAATGGCTTAGTCCTAATTCTATGTTTTTTAATACGGTCATCCATGGGAAGACGGTATAGTTCTGAAAAACAATACCAATTTCGGAGTTTGGGGACGTGACTGGCTTTCCATCCAGTAATATTTTGCCAGAGTCTGTGGATATGAGACCCGCCACTGCTTTAAGAATAGTAGACTTACCGCAGCCAGACATCCCAAGTAAAACAAGCACTTCTCTCGGCTGTACTTCAATGTTAATATCTTTCAAGACTGGCATTGGAACGCCGTTTAATGTAAAATCTTTTGAAATGTTTGATATGGTAATCATAGGATTTATCCGGTCTGTTGATGAACGTTTGTCCAAGGGAGAATATATTTTTTTAGTTTTCTAAGGAGAATGTCTGTAAGGAGTCCTATGCTCCCAATTATGATGATTCCTGCAATTACTTTAGGCGTCTTTAAGAAGCGTTGTGCCTCAACTATCATAAATCCGAGACCTCTTGATGCGCCTACGATCTCTGCAAGAATTAGGTACGACCATGCCCATCCCACAGTAATTCTAAGTGAATCATAAACATTTGGCAATGATGCTGGTATGTAAACCGACCGTAGCATTTCAATCCTGTTAAAGCTAAGAGATTTGCCTGTTTCAAGATATTCTTTCTGAACGTTAGCAAAAGCAACTTGAACCATTATGGTAAGTTGAAGCACTGTTCCTATAAAGATGACTGCAATTTGAGTCGTTAACCCAACTCCAAACCATAATATCAGTAGTGGAATAAACGCTGGTACAGGCATATATCTGACGATGTCGTTAAATGGCTCAATTATATTGGCGAAGATTTTGTTGATTCCCATGAACGCGCCTATCGGATAGGCGACGATGACCGCCAAAAAGAAACCTATTGTTGCCCGAAAACAACTGACCGCTATATGTCCCCAAAGATGGCCTGTCGTCATCTCAATTTTTAATGTCTTTAAAACTGCAGTTGGCGTAGGAATGAAAAAGGGTTGGACGTAACCAGAATAAGATATGGATCCCCAGAGTAATAGCGTAACCAAAGGAAGTATAGAGCCATATCCAAATATTTTTAGTTGTCTTTGCATACTTTATGGTATAAATTCCGCCGTAACTGTCTTCTCAATAGACGGCTGCTTATCAATGACTTTTGCGGCGAACCAGAGAGTAGCCGCTTTCTTAAACAAGTCTTCTATGCTTCCACCAGGTTGTAGCATTTGCTTATTTTCGACAGTCCCCATGAGTATAGAATGTGAAATCATTGCTTCAAACTCCTTTTCTTCAAGACCCAACGCAGAGGACATAATTGCATTGCCTTCCGCTCTATTACTCAAATACCAGTTATATGCAACGTAATAACCATTTACGAAAGCTTGCACTGAGCTTGGATACTTTTGGATAGTATCAGAACTGACTATCAAAGGGTCAACAATTATTCCCCTGATATCTTTTGTTGAAACCAAAACTCTCCCAGATGACAACTCTTCGGCTTTTGTCAGCCATGGTTCCCACGTAACGGCGGCATCAAGTTTTCCAGAAACAAACGCTGCACCAGCTTTATCAGCATCCATATTGATGATGGTAACGTCTGAAGGAGTCAGTCCGGCCTTCTCCAGATTGTACAAGAGGAAAAAATGACCAGGCCAGCCGATATTTAAGGCAATTTGTTTGCCTTTCAAGTCGGCTATGCTTGTTATGCTCTTCTTTACTAAGATACCATCTGCCCCATTAGATTCATCCGCAATAAGAACGGCTTTGGCATTTACTCCTTGTGATACCGCAAGCACGAAGCTATCGATTGACGTGAAAGAGCCGTCTACCTCTCCCTTAAGCATGCCGCTGTTTATTACGGCAGGGTCATCTATCCTTTTTAGCACAACTTTTTGGCCCTTGAAAAGCCCCCTTTTTTCGGCGATAAACGGGATTGCAAAACCTGGGTACGTTGGGATAGCAACAACAAACGTATCCTTTTGAGTTTTACTCAGAGCTATAGTTTCTTCTGTTGTTGGTTTTGTACACCCGATTAATGTGAAGAACGTACCGAAGATAATTACGAAGCCAGCAAGGCAATAAATGCTTTTTTTAAGATTTTCCACTTTTTCCTTCTTTGTATTATGTTTAAGAATTTTAGAAATTACGGGAATAACAGTAGGAAGCGCCTTCTTTAAAAGTGTCTAATTCATACGCCGTTTCGACTTGTTTCCTTTTCAAAATCTCTTCCTTACACAAATAGGATACATTTTTGTACTGTCTGATTTTGTTGTAGACGAGATTTACAGAATTCTCGTGCAAATCATAGAGTGTGTTTGTATGCACGTTTCCAATCCGCAGTTCCCGGTTCGTTAAATTTGGACATGAAAACACATCGCCGTTTGGCACTATATAGAAAATACCCTTATACCCGCCAACACATTCACAGGAAGTACCCGTGCCACACTTTTCCTGCTCAATGACATAGCCAAGATTGCCGGAGAGAACCCTTCTAACTTCGGGAGATGCAGCTTCATAAACGTCTATCATGCGCTGGTTGTAAAGCACGGAGTCTACCTCCCAATCTTCAAGCGACAGACCAAACCCCTTCGGAATAAATTTCAGGAAATTGATCTGACCAACACCCAGTGACGTCGCAAGGTTGATAAAATCCTCCAAATCGGACAGATTCTTTTTATGCACCACATAATTAACGTGAACGGTTATCTCACGAGATGTTAACTCTTTTATAAATTGCACTGTTTTGTAGAAACTATTATTTCCCCGTAGGAGAGCATTGTTTTCGTTCCTGCTTCCATCAAGCGACACAATTATTACAGTACTATTCTCAAGTTCTGCGTCCAGCGTCTGGATTTCTGCAAAGAATGCCTCGTCGTCTAAAACACCGCTTGTTGTCATCATGAAAGAACAGGTTTTATCTTCTTTTAGAAAGTTGAAGACGTCATAAAGATAGGGCAATATCAGCGGTTCTCCGCCTTTGAGATGCACGATTCCATTTAATCGCCCACGCTCTAATTTTACGATTCTGGACCACTCTTCCATAATTGTCTGAACGACAGAATAATCCAGTCCTTTATTAGAGTGCGAAGGTAAGTAACAATGTTTGCAGTTCATGTTGCAGCTATAGGATGGAGACAAAATCAAATGAAACTTATCCAACGTGCGATTACTGGACTTTCCACGCATAATATACGTCTTGTTTTCCATGCTGGTCGTCATAGTCGTAGATATTCCTTACGAATGATAAATGCTGTGCCTTAGAAGATATATTTTTCCCACTATTGATTAATTGATCATCGCAATGGGTGTGCCAACTAGGTTTGTCATTGGTAATAAGGTACAGATACTTGTCTGTAATTAATATACTGTAAGCCTTTACAACAATTATAAATATTATTAATTCTGTGACTATATTCGCTGGAATAAGTCAATCAACCTTTGTATACAGGCTTTTTGCTATAGCTTTACGGAGGTATTTGTTATGATTTTATAACAAAACACACTGGCTTTCACAGATTAAGCAAATTAAAACTAATGTCTGTACAGGGGAAACTGTGGGCTTTATTTCCAGATTCGTTTAGGTTATAATGTGGTGCAAATTGAAAGTTTGCATTACATCTCCATGTCGCACTCAGTAAACAAGCCGTTGCCCTGAAGCAATTTATATTATGGCGAAGAGGGATGTATCGTCAATTGCCATCATGCGTTTGAGTAATGATAGTAGAGAATGTAAAATGCTACGAAGCGTTGGATAAGAACTGAATGAATACACCTATACAATCAAGCTTTAACGGTACCTACTGTGGCGCAAGCATCGGTTTTGCCAACGACATCTGTGCCGATGGGATATGCTGCTTTATGAGCATCCCACGTAATCAGTCACACTTGGGCTTATTAAAGCTATTTTCCCGGCGGCGGAATGCATCGTACGGCGTTAAGCTTTTATATACCGCGCTTGATGCAAAAGACATTATTTACAACCCCTGCAAACTCTTGATGTTCCATTTGAAAGAGACCGAAGGGGCGAACGGCAGTGCATTTCAAATCGTGGTACGATGCGGAATATTCGGCAAAAGATACCGCCCTTACACCTGCAAGGGATTTCCTGACATAGATAACAGTTTCATGCATGACGTATCGGCCCCCTGCCCCTACAATGAATACCTTGCGCCGGAAAATTACGTAAAATTAAAATATATACACGTCTTTCAGTTATACTTCGCAATTAAAGACAATCGAAAACTTTTGGGGAAAATATTCCCCGGTCATACCGCAGACGAAACTAGAGACAGATTGAACCAATGCAACGACGTCGTTAAAGTCAGTGCCTTATGGGGGGAGAAACCGTCAGAATATTTTCTCTTGAAAATCCCCAAAATCACTGATATATTGTACGTCTCACAAGATCACCCAGGAATTACCAGTGTGCAACAAGCGCAACATGTCTGGCAGGGACACCTTGAAACCCATCTTGAAAAACATTATGGCAGCAAATGGCAGGAGCATTTAGACCGTGCCATTGAAAGCGAAAAACAATGAATAAAACACTTTCCTATATACAGATTTTGGTTTTTATGTGCCTCACCGTATGCAATGGCAATTTGATGACAAATCCCGTGCGAGGACCGGAACCATTTCCTTGCAAGGATCATCAATGCGGCTGCAAAACGGAGGAAGCGTGCAAAGATCACTGTTGTTGCGCTTCTTACGAAAACCATAACGAGTTTCAGAGCAACAGCAAAAAGCAAAAAAAAAGCCTGTACGCCTTTATCAGCAGTGTTAGCTGCAAATCTGGTAATACACTAATATCGGGCGTATCCTTTAGCGAAAAATATGTCTCAACGGAGAAAGCACTGCCGTCACAAGCACCATTGTTTTATTTTCTTCATCGTGATGTATCGTTTCCCCCCCCAGAAGCATGCATCTTTCTTCCCAAGAAACCGCCGCGGCATCTCACATAAATCCCCATTCAGAAAAAACCATTGATATTATTGTAACATTTTTATTTCTAACAAAACCGTAATAGGAATGGTTGCGCTCATAATAATACGGTAATCGCGTAATGTACTAAGGGAGAAAACAATTCCCTTAAAACCATTGCGTACTATGAGTACGCCCTGTTGGTTTGAGGCCTTTGCCGGATTTTCCTACATAAATGGGAATGGCATGATCGTTTTAAATCGCAGCGCGTTACCTTCTCCCATCCTATCGATTTGATGATGAAACAAGCATAAAAAGGAGCTATATGAAGCTATTTGGCGTACTGTTATTGTTTTTTGTTTTTATCACCGGCGTGGCTTATGCTAGCGGTGAATGCTGCCAGTCACGATCCATCATAGATGCCATGACCTCAGATATTACCGGCTCTTCAAATTTTGGACTTTCCCTTCAGTCTGAATATTCCAACATGAAGACGATAAAGGACGGTAGCAATGGCATAACCCACGATACAGCGCTGGAGAATGCATCAGAAAATTGGTCTAAGATGCCTATGAAGGGAGAGAGTTTTTCCATCCCAACATGGATGATTATGCAGAAACATAGCTTGCTTGGCACGTACTCTATTACTGACCGCATCAACGTACTGGCTACGGTTCCCTATGTCATAAACGACATGTACATGAGAAAATTGACGAGGAATACTATGGGCATGGATATGACTATGGATATGAAGATGGACACCGTAGAAGGGCTAGGGGACATGACACTTATGGGCATTTATCAAATCTATGAGGACAATCATGAACTTCCGACAAAAAAACTTACGGGAGGAATTGGCCTGAAAACCCCCACAGGAAAAAACGACGAGAAGACGGACTCGGGAACCCTTGTTCACGCCATGATGCAACCGGGCAGCGGTTCGTGGGACCCCCTCTTTCTTGTTAACTATATGCAAACATTTTCTCCCGTAGTATTTCAGACCAACCTGCTGTATCAAATGACAACAGAAGGCGACGAGGGCTACGAATTCGGCGACAAGATATCCTTAGACCTTATAGGAAGATATCGGGTAACTGAATATTTTTACCCTGGTCTCGAACTTAATGGATTCTATGCAGGGCAGGATACCGACCACGACGGCAAGTATTCACGACGGGATGTATCGCTTTTGGATAATCCTGACAACACCGGCATTACCTCCCTTGCCATCACCCCGGCAATTCAGGTAAAGGTTCCAAAGACCGGTTGCAATATCGACCTCAAGTTCCAACAACCATTATATCAGGATGTACGAGGAACCCAGCAGGTAGTGGATTGGAGGGCGATGGCTGCCATTATGTGGGCGTTTTAGCCGCGGGGTTTGGGCGACGCTGTTTTGGGGAGTCTGTTCCACCCTTTGAAAGAGTGGAACGCCTCCCGGAAAAGCATGTTGAACGTATAATGAGGCCTTAGCGACTTTTACCTGTAGAACGAAGTGGTACTTCGATCTATAACATTGAAATCCCTATACATCAAGTTATACCTTCTGCGACTTTTCGATATAGAGCGAAGAGCCACTTCGCTCTACAAACACAACTTTGAATTTCCTCTTTATTTTTGAACAGGAGTAACTATGAAACGTTTTTTATTAGAAAAATATCGCATTATTTGCATGGTTGTGTGGGTAGTTATGCTTGCCTTGAGTTACGAAGGTCAGGCGATTGCTTGTGACCTTTGTACCCTGGGTGGATTTGGGGGAACAACGGGCGCCATCAACCCAACATCTGCTGACGCTCCGGCTAAGAATAAGTTTACCGTGGGTTATATGCTTGAGTACCAGGACTGGGAATCAGTTGATATTCATAAAGCGCATGCGTTACATGAGGAGGGGCGGGACGCACATGCAAGGAAAAATGACATCTCAAACAGCATCTTTCTCGGTTATGGCATTACTGATGCCTTTTCTGTAAGCCTCCAGTTGCCTTATGTTGAAAGACGTTCTAAGGAAGTGCACGATCATGAACTATTGGGAGATGACCAAACGTCTTCCGGCCTCGGAGATTCAATCCTCCTGGGTAAGTATAAGTTTTATGATAAACAATTCGGGTTGGCCGGTATTTTCGGTTTTAAATTACCCACAGGGACTACGAATGAGAGGAATGAGTCTGGGGAGAAGTTTGAGCCTGAACTACAGCCCGGCACTGGTTCTTTAGACTACATATTCGGTCTCTCTGCCAACAAAAGAATCAACCATTGGCTTCTTTTGGATAGCAATTGCCTGTATCACCTAAGAACAGAGGGAGAGCAGGATTATGAATTTGGCGATATGGTCAGGGCAACCGTTGGAGCCACCGTTAACGTCATTTCTGGAGAGAATAAACCAACCTTCAACGTCATCTCAGAAATGATTTCGCAATTCGCAAACAAGGATGAACATGCAAGCGAAACTGTTTATGATTCAGGAGGAACAACCCTCTTTTTTGCGCCAGGCGTTTCATCACAAATAACAAAACAGCTAACAACCACGTTGTCTGCCCCCATTCCTTTTTACCAGGCACTAGGCGGACAGCACCAGGAATTGGATTTCAGCATTCTTTTCAGTATAAGGTATGATATTTAGCGCTTTTTGATTATGGCACATACACCACTACTGCGCCATTTCCAACGCCCTCACTTCGCTATCACGGCATTGGGCGAGGCGGAGATTCATGAATACGTACTATACTGCCAACGGGCATAAACAGAATATTTAACAAGACCAAAGCCCTGCAATATTCGAGGGTTTTATTGCATGTGCAACACTTTTAAAATTTCATATTCTACCCGTTTGTAGTATATAAAACAAAAAAAGCGTTCTTGTCTCATACTGAGCAAGAACGCTTTTTTTATTAATAACTCCGGTAAAATGATCTACGTTAACACTTCATTGATACCTTGATCGATTTGTTGTTACCGTTATGCAGCGCGGTATAGAAACGACCTCAAATCTTTGCTATGCCGTTGATTAACTCTTCACTCCTATCCCCGCAACAACGTCCAGCAAAACAAATCCTCTTCTGAAATGCAGTTAGTGCTGGCCTTCAGCCTTACGTTTTTCACACTTTTCGTCTTTGCAGAATTTGCATGGGTCTTTCTTGAACACTACCTCACAATCCTTGCAGCAAAGGGTAATCGTTTTCCCCTCGCACTCCGTTTTCACCCCTTTGTCTTTTTCAATGGCCTTTCCGCAGACAACACACTTCGTATCGGCATTTTCAGCCGCTGCAGCGTCTTTCGCGCAGCAACTGGATGCAAACGACGCCTTGGCACCTGAATACATCATCACTGCAAACACAATACCTACAACACCCAACAAATATCCAATACGTTTCACGCCATTTTCTCCTTTATAACAAAAAATGAAATTAAGATACTGCGATATAAAACAGAAAAAACAGCATAAAGGTTTCACACAAAGGAGAAATACCGTATCGGTTCATGTTGGATAGGAAACAGAAAGTGTAGCTTTTTATGATGAAGGATATCCACTGTGCCTGCCTACCTGTGTTCAGAGATCATGAACGATGTATTGAATTACGAATATTGAACAAGGAATTTCGAATTATGAGGTTTGTTTGAAATGTTTGTTGATCAGGTCAGAAGCAGTGTTCACTCGTGTTTCGTCTACGCCTTTAGAAGCCTTTGTTTGCTTCATTTTGTAGAGACGCACGGTCGTGCGTCCCTACAAATGCCTGAATCTCGTGAACGTCAATTACTTAGCGCTTACTTCTGATTGGATTTATTGGAGGACTTGGTTTCGATTCCAATTTCTTCGTCGGTCAGGTAGCACGCGGGGTCGTGTTCCCATATATCGCCATAAACCGCTTCTGCCCTGGCCCTGAAATTCCCGCCACAGATGTTAAGCCATTTGCACTTTGCGCAACGGCCTTTTATGTAGGGGTTTTTATTCTTGAGCCGGGCCATTAGCTCGTTGGAGGTGTCTTCCCATATCTCGCTAAACTTTCTTTTCTTGATGTTCCCAAAGGAATACTGTCTCCAGAACTGATCGGCGTGAACCTCTCCATCCCAGCTTATACACGCAAGCCCTTTTCCAGAGCTATTTCCTTCATTCATCTGGAGGAGTTCATATATTTCCGCAGCCCTCTTAGGATTTTCCTTCAGCATCCGCATATAGACATAAGGACCGTCGGCATGGTTATCGACCGTAAGCACCTCCAGCATCCTGCCCTTATCATGCGCCTCCTTTGTCTTGTTGATGATGAGATCAACGACCTGCCGGGTTTCTTCGTGTGAAAGGTCTTCTTCGATCAGGTTCGACCCCCTGCCGGAATAAACCAAATGATAGAAGCACACCCTGGGAATTTTTTCTTTTTCTATAAGCTGAAAGATACCGGCAACATCATGGGCGTTTCTCTTATTGATGGTAAAGCGCAGTCCCACCTTGATACCGGTAGCCAGGCAATTCCTGATACCATCCAGCGCCAGATCGTAAGCTCCAGGAATGCCACGGAAGCGGTCATTGGTCTCTTTGAGACCGTCCAGGCTAATACCTACATAGGAGAGGCCATAATTCTTCAACTCAAGCGCCTTTTCCTTGGTTATCAATGTGCCATTCGTACTGATAACGGCCCGCAGTCCCTTTTCTTTTGCGTAACCGATCAATTCGAGGAGATCAGGCCGCATAAGCGGCTCTCCACCGGAAAAGAGGATTACCGGAGCGCCATAGTCGGCAAGGTCGTCCAGCATGGCCTTTGCGTCTTTTGTGGTTAATTCATTGGGGTATTCGATGTCTTTCGACTGGGAATAGCAATGAATGCATTTTAAATTGCACCGTTGGCCTACGTTCCATACGACAACGGGCTTTTTATCTTTCGAAAATTGCAACAGATGCGATGGCAATTTTTTCGATTCTCTACCATACCGCAATGCGTCAGAAGGTTCTACGGTGCCACAATACAGCTTAGATATACCAATCATGTTCCTTTACTCCTGCAAAGGCATATACAGACCAAAACATCATGCAGCAACTGCCACATGCATATATTCATCACGAGAAACGATTATAACCAAAAAAAGCGATCAAGTAAATTGTTTTGTAACAGTTCGCCTGATATACGTCAAAGTGGCAAAATAAGAAGACCTCATAACATGAGCGGGTTCAGGTTTGTAACCTGAACCCCATGTTTGATAAAATCAATATCGCTAAGCCATCGGCAAGTGTTTTAAAAGGGTTCGCATCGGAAATTTATTGGGACAATTGCGCCTTGTGTAGGCGATAGCGTAATCGACTGTATAAAACGTCGGGTTCAGGTTACAAACCAGAACCCGCTCGCGGGGAAAACAACCCCCTTTTTTAAGAGGAACATTAGACATCCACTTACTGCCCGAAGGCGTACAAACGCCAATCCACGCAACCAATGTATAAGGTACCCTTTGAGTCTATTGCAGGAGAAGAAAGCAACGATTCTCCAATGGATGCGCTCCACTTGAGGGAACCATCACTATTTACGGCATATACCTTTCCATCCCAGGAGCCTACGTAAACCACTCCATTTGCATCAATGGTTGGGGCGGCGGTAATTGATTTCCCTGTTTTAAATTTCCATCTTAAACCACCGTCTTTTTTGATTGCGCACAAGTCGCCATCCTGCGTTCCGATATATATTGTGCCATCCTTTGCTAAGGTGGGTGATGAGTGGGAACGGCAGCCCAAATCAAAACCCCACTTTAGCGTCCCATCCATGTTGACCGCATAGATTTTCCCATTCACGTCGGAAATAAAAATAACGTTATCGCCGATAGCAGGGGTTGAGTCTACCTTGTTTTCTGTTTCAAACATCCATTTCATGACGCCACCAGGATTCACGGCGTATAAGTGTTTATCCCATGAACCGATGTAAACCGTGCCATCCGCACCGATTGCCGGGGAAGAGGTCATGATTGGCCCATCAGTCTGATAACCCCACTGAATTTTTCCATCGGTCGATCGCAACGCATACAGCTTTCCGTCGTAAGAGCCAAAGTACACGATACCCTTGCTATCAACGCAAGGAGAAGAATGGATTGCGTCCTTGGCCTGGAACTTCCATTTCAATTTTCCATCGGGTTTTACAGCATAAAACCGTCCATCGGCGGAACCGAAGTAAACGACATTATCCGGACCAACCGCTGGCGCACCAAATATTTCCTCCGCTATTTTAAATGCCCACACTACTTTCCCTTTCGGGTTTACCGCCAACAAATTCCCGTCGGTTACCCCAACATAAATGGTACCGTCCTGACCAACTACGGGAGAAGACCACATCTCACCGGCGCCGGAAATAGCCCATTTTAAGTTATCATCCGTCGGCCCGATGTAAGGTACCTGCCCTGTCCTTTGCAGGTTATAACGATGCATCGGAAACCCGCCTGTTGCATCCTGGGCATAAATGGAAGAGGCAAAAAACGTACCGGCCACAACAATGGCAATTACCGCCGATGCTAAATAAAAAACCGGATGGTTACGATGAGAAAAAAGGTGTTTCATTTTCATTACAATAGCTCCTTGATATCAAAGGTCAGGAATGATCAGTGTTTGTCCTAATTTTAAATCTTTCTTCTTTTTTAAGGTAGCCACATTTGCATCCAGTATGGCTTGCCATTTGGTACCGTCGTTATAATATTTAATGGCCAATTTATAAAGAGAATCACCCTCCTGAACGGTGTGTTCCTTCGCATTCGATTTTGTGGTGTTTTCACTGCCCTTGACGACCTGGCCAACAGCCTTTGGAGGAGGCGCATCTGCATCCGCGTCAGGAATTACCAATTCTGTGCCTATTTTCAGGCTATTTCTGTCGTGAATTCTATTTTGATTTGCATTAAATATCAGCAGCCACTTATTGCCATTCCCATAATATTTTTTTGCAATTTTAAAGAGGTCTTCATTGGAGACAACCGTATGCACACGGGCATTCGCAGGTAGCGGTTCTTTGCCGGACGTTTCAAGACCCCGCCATTCGGTGCTACCAGACGTCTTTGGAATTTTGTCGGTACTAGCCGTTGTACGCATCGGTTCTTTATCTTTTGGCTTCTCCCATGCCCCGACTAGGACGCTGTCGTCGATTTCGGCGAGTTGTGATTTTATTTTAGCGGCATTTGCTGCATCCTGTTCCACAGATTTTGTGGGTTTGGACACTTGCTCAGCTACGGGTTTGAAGACATCGGAAGGTTCCGACTGTAAATCCTCCGGTTTTAGTTTTCCAGCCTGATCGCCACCCTCAAGCTCCGGGATGGGAAGTGTCGGTTCTTTAATCGAAGTTTTTGTACTCAAGAAGACGCCGATGATTGCCAGGATAATTACCCCTAGAACAACACCAACCTGTACGTCTTTTTTCATCGTCTTATTCCTTAAATTAAAAGTAACTACTCAGCCAAGTAATGGCTAAGTAAAGACACCTTGTTAGCACGACCGGGAAAAATAGCCCCATAAACGAACGTTTATGGGGCTACCCGCTTATCTCTTAACTTTTCTTCGTCTGGCTCGGCAACACCGGACGTTCCGGTTCAAGTCCCTTCCACCTGAGCAACATCGGACATGCAACGAATATCGTTGAATAGGTACCTACGATAATACCAACCAACATAACAAATGCAAATCCATGAATCTCAGGTCCACCGAGGAAAAACAGCGCGAACAATACGCCGATGGTGGTAATACCCGTTAACAGGGTACGGCTTAACGTCTGGTTAATACTCTCATTAACCAACTGCGGCGTTAGTAACTTACCGTGTCCACCCAGGTTTTCCCTAATCCTGTCAAATATAACGATAGTGTCATTCAAGGAATAACCGATTACTGTAAGGAATGCTGCCACCATGGAACTGTCTATCTTCATGTTTCCAAATAGATGGTCGGCTACCGCTACAGCGCCCAAGGTAATCAATATATCATGAATAACGGCTATGATTGCAGATGAGCCGAATTTGAAATCGCCAAAACGGAACCAAACGTAAAATATTGTTACAAAACAAGAAAAGATTACCGCAAGAATCGCGCGGCTCTTCATTTCGCCTGCAACCGTGGCCCCGATACTCACTATCCGTTTAATCGGCTGAGGTATCTCAAATGCGCTTTTAATGGCGGTTTTAGCCGCTTCCTTACTATCAACGCTGAGAACGACCTTAACCGTTTGATACTCGCGACCATCATCCAAGGAACCTTCAAGCACACTGGAATAACCCGCGGCTGTCAACGCCTCTTCAATAACCATTTTTTTCAATGGTTTTGATAGAGCCATACGGAACTGTACCGTCTTTACACTCCCGACATCAGCGCCGCTGGCATCCGTGCCGGCAGAAGCGTCCTTTATCTCTTCAAAGGAGACGTTTATTTTCTCTTTATACAAAAGGCCTTCAAACTTTTTCATTACATCATCCTTGATTTTCTCCTGTATCTTACCGGCGCTTAAGGATTGTAATTGAATTGCAAACGTCTGAGATGGAGCATTCACCAGGTAAACACCTTTTACGAGTGGTTTTAGAGATCCGCTTCGTATCAGCGTATCAATGAAATCCTTTTTCGAAATACCCTCTTTTAACGCTACCTGAACGGAACCATCTCCAACGCAATGCATACCAGGTAAAGATAACGCATCCTTCACCCGTTCCTTTATCTCCTGTAAGGCTGCTCTTGACCCGTTTATTTTCAGTTTGCGGGCACGGTCAGACGATGATTCGTTTGATTGCGATGCAACCGTAATCCCCCGAAACCCATGCTTAGTCAACTCTGACGTCAAGACGGATGTATCTATCGGTTCACCGGCCTCAGCTTCTATACTTGCCTGAGTCGTTTGCATACCGGCGCCTTGTGCTTGCAATGATTCAACAATGTCCCCAAGTGTCAGTTTTACATTGTGGTAAACCAGGTTGTTTTTTAAACTCTCCGTTACGGTATCAAGCAGTTGTGAACGTTTTTTAATGTCATCCAACCCCTTAATACTAATTAAAAACTCCTTGCCGGTCTGATTCACCGCAAAGAGCGATTCAACGTCATCTTTATTGTACCCTGCTTTTTCAAGCATTTTTTGAATTGCAACTTCCTCTAATGGCTTTTGCAATTTGAGGTTAAAAATGGTCGGTTCGGTAAAATCTATCCCTGCGAACAGGCCTTCCTTGTCCAAAACGCCCTTTATGTCCTCCGTTATCTTTTGCCGAACCTTCTCTTCACCTAATTCCTTGATTCGTATACCAAACTCCGCCGAGGTAGACAGAAACTGGGTCAGGTTATCACCGGACCATATACTCTGCACCTCAGCCTCATCATAACCGGTTTCACTCAACGCAGTCCTCACGACACTAGGCTGAACTTCTTTGTTCAATTGGAGTTGGACCAGCGTGCCCCCCGTGAAGTCAATGTCGTATTTTTTGTTTCCTCTGATAACAAATGTCGCCAACCCACCGATAATACATGCTCCAGAAACAGAGATAAGAATGTATCGGTAATTGATAAACTTGACATGGGGAATACCGATGAGTTTAAACATGGAAAAGTTCTTAATCCAGTTTAAATCCAAGAATAAATCGTACATAGCCCTTGTTACAAAGATTGCGGTAAACAGGTTGATACTCAAACCAATAATCAACGTCCAGGCAAATCCTTTTACCGGACCGGTACCGACCGCCGCAAGAATCACCCCGGTGATCAGGGTGGTAACGTTCGAGTCGAAAATAGCGGAAAATGCCTTTTCATATCCGGCCTTGACGGCTGTACGTATCGGCTTCCCTTTGGCTTTTTCCTCACGAATTCTTTCAAAAATAAGCACATTGGCGTCAATACCCATACCGATCATAAGTACCAAACCGGCTATACCTGGCAGCGTCATGGTGGCATTCAGCAACGCCATCGTTCCAACCAGCAAAAAGATGTTCAACGCGTTTGCGCAGTTGGCAACCCAGCCCACGCCCATGTAGTAGATACCAATGAAAAGGATGGCAAAGGCACCGCCTATAACGCCGGAAAGCAACCCTTTATGGATCGAGTCCTTACCCAAGCTTGGACCAACCATGGTTTCCATCTCAAGCTCAAGACTGGCTGGCAAACTTCCCGCCCTCATAATGGCTATCAGTTCATTTACTTCATTCTGAGTAAAGTTCCCTTCAATGATGCCTTTTCCCGGAATACGGTCACGGATTACCGGCGCCGAATATAAGATGCCGTCCAATATAATCGCTAAAGGTTTGCCGATATTGCGTTCCGTAAGCTGGCCGAATTTAGACTTGCCAACGGTGTCAAATTCAAAGCCAACAACGGGCTCAATCCCTTTACGGTCAGAATAGATGCTGATCAGGTGTTCACCAGAAATCTCCGTTTTATTCCGAACAAGAAACCACTTACCAGCATCCCCCTCTTCGCCCTTTTTCTTACGTAACCAATGCTTGTAATAACCAGGGACTTGCTTCCCCTCCATCGCCTCTTTATATTCAGGGTTTTCACTGCTTGCACCCAGCCTGAATTCAAGTTTGCCGAGGCGGGTAATTCGAGTTTTCAGCCCATCAATTTCCGTCCTCGTTGCGCCAGGCACCTGGATAAGAATCCGGTGGCTGCCTGATTCCTGGATACGGTATTCCATAACCCCCTGTGGGTCAATTCTCTTCTTTAAGACTTCGATAATCTCATTGGTTATACCAGGACGGTCGTCCTTTTCATCCACACTAACCTTATAAAGCAACTCGGAGCCGCCTTTGAGGTCTAATCCCAGCTTAATCTTTCCTTTTGACACATGCTCAACATTCTTAGTGCGTGTTACCTTGCCGTCTTTTCCCTTTTCCTCGCGGATAATCGTCTCTCGAATAACCGGGTTTGTTACGAAGATGCGCGTCCAGGATGATTCTAACGTCGTAGACTCAACAACCTTACCGTCAACTTCCTTAACAACTTCCCTCTTCAAGACCTTATCTGCCGGTGGATACAAGACCATTAAACCAATGGCAATAACTACCGCAATAAGAGGTATCCTCCACCTCAAACTTTTTGTCATTTGTTTCTCCTCAACAGGCTCCCTTTCCGTTGTTCCAAATAAACCGTTGCTTCACATAGTTAAAAAAGACTATTTTGCATCCTTGCTTTCTTTCGCAATTTCCTTCGGCTCGCTTGATTCTTCCTCGTCGTCATGAGACACGTCCACCACCGCAGAGATTGAAGACCTGTCAACCTTGACCTTCACGTCCTTGGCGTCATCTACACGGAGTATAACTTCGTTCTCCCTGACGGAGATAATAATTCCATGGAGTCCACCGGCAGTCACCACCTTGTCGTTCTTTTTGATCCGGGACAACAATGATTTACGGTCTTTTTCCTTCTTTTTCTGAGGCCGTAATATTAAAAAGTACATTACAACAAACATCAGAACAAAGGGAAGCAGCATAGACAACATACCACTTGGTGACGACTTTGCGGCTGCTTCCAGTAAAAAAAGCATACTATTCCTCCAAAAAAAAAGTTAAATAAATCTTATTCAGCCAGCCCTAACAAAAAATTCTTTTTAAAATCTTTAAATTCGCCTCTTACAATAGATTCCCTTACCCGCTGCATCATATTTTGGTAGTACCAGATATTGTGTAACGAAATCAAGGTCAATCCCAGTATTTCATGCGCAAGGAAGAGATGCCTCAAATAAGCTCTTGAAAAATTGCTGCAAGTATAACACCCGCACGTTTCGTCAAGGGGACGGATATCTTCTTTATATTGGCTATTCAGTATCTTTACCTTACCGCTACCGGTGAAGGCACATCCATTTCTTCCGTTCCTCGTAGGAACAACGCAGTCAAACATATCAACGCCCCGCTCAACGGCATCAAGAATGTCAGAAGGAAATCCAACGCCCATGAGATACCGGGGGCGGTTCTGCGGTAAATAGTCTACCGTGTAATCCAGCGCCTCATTCATCAGGTGCGCACCTTCTCCGACGCTTAGGCCACCAATTGCATACCCCTCGAAATCCATTTCGACGAGTCTTTGTGCGCACTCAATACGGAGTTCCTTAAACACGCTGCCCTGTACGATGCCAAAAAGAGCTTGTCTCTCATTCCGGTGAGCGCCCTTACATTGCTCCGCCCAATTGAGCGTCCTTTTCACCGCAACGCTAGCCATCTCCCGTTCACAAGGATACGGCACACACTCGTCAAACGCCATAATGATGTCCGCACCAATGTCGTTTTGTATCCTCGTCATCTTTTGTGGCGTAAGAAACAACTTGCTTCCATCAATGGGGGATTGAAATTCCACGCCCTCATCGGAGGTTTTTATCAGCCCGGCAAGCGAGAAGACCTGATACCCACCACTATCGGTTATGATGGCGCCATCCCATCCGATAAATTTATGAAGCCCCCCTATCTGCTTGATAAGGCCTTCCCCCGGACGCAGGCACAGGTGATATGCATTACACAAGATAACCTTCGTGCCCGTTCTTCCCAGATACTCAGGTGTTATGGTTTTTACCGTTCCCTGCGTTCCAACCGGCATAAATACCGGCGTTGGAACCGTGCAGCCGGCTAATTGCATTTCACCACACCTGGCCTTTGTTTGCTTATCATAAGCCAGGACTTTAAAATCCAACAATTCCTCCTACCCCGAACGAGTCGGAAGAGATTATCAACATATTTTAAAAATTATTAATAAACCCGCATGAGATCGTTTTTCGGATAGTAATAGTTTATAATATCCGACCATTTAAACCCTTTTTTAGCCATAGTTTGAGCGCCATGCTGGCAAAGCCCCACCCCATGCCCCCAACCATTTCCAGAAAAAGCAATGTTTGGCCCGCTACTTCTCGCACTAAAGGCCGTGCTGCACAAAATGTTTGGCCCGACCAACAGTCGAAAATCATTTGCGCTCATCTCTTTGGTCCCACGAGCAGAAACAATCTCAACCCTGGATCCGTGGTTGCCATATCCCGTATCCAGCGTTTTGATGCTCCGGATATTTGAGACGACGATATTTGCTTCTCTCAATTTCCTTTCAATCACCGATTTACTGATGTCTCTCTTCCACTTTGCATATTTTGAATTACTACAATACTTACACACAACCCCGCTTAAAGGGGGTATACTTTCATCACGAAATACATGGCTGACGTCTTCCGTATGCCCTCCGCACGCACTGTGAAAATAAGCGGGGAAGATATTCCCGTTATACGTCATAACCAACCCTTTGGTTTTCTGAACGAGACTACTCAACCGCTGCGACTCTCCAGCCATGCCGCGGTAAGCGAGGTCTTGCATATCCAAATGATATTTCTCGCTACGTCTGGCCTTCTTCTTATACATCGTGTAAGTCCTGACCGCTACCGCCTGGGCGCAGTGAGCCTCGTCATTCCATAAGTGGGGCATTTCACTGCCGACTACACCGGTGACAAAATCTTCTATCTCCATCTCTTCGATAACGAACAGTTTGTTATCCGGTTGCTGCGATAAGGCGACCCTCCCACGATACGGTACATTATTTACTTCAATTGCCCCGTCACGAGTGCTTTTAATCCGTAATTCATTGACTTTATAACATTTGCCCCCGATGTGGATACCGCCGTAATCGACTGATACTTTGGATTTCGCCAAAAGCTGCCCCTGATCCAAAATATTCGATGCAGTGTCAGCGATTTGATAACTCCCATTAACAGCCAGCAGCACATCCTGGGCACTACCGACAATAAGCACGCGGACAGTAGATTCTTTATCTGCAATCGGTACAAATACACGCTGTGCCTGCGGTTTCTCATGCTGTACCGGGATATCATTCTGGCACGAAAGATGCACTCCGGCGGACAACGCCAGCAAGAGCGCTGCAAATATTAATAATAAAGTCCTACCCATCGTATTCTATTTCCAAGAATTTAGATGATATCTGTTTATCCAAAACAACCACACCTTTGCAAGGTGTCATTTCCCGTAGCCGCCTCAGCAACGATATCTTTATCCTTTACGCTAACTCTACAACCTTTGTATAGTTCACGGGCGGTATTTTTATACCTTTCATGCTCACTAAAAACACACCCGCAATAGCCTTGCCGATACAACATCTTCTTTTTCGCAATCTCCTGGCTGCACTCGGATAGATGCCGATAGTCCCGATAGAAAAACCCAACACCATATTCTTTTGCAATATTTTCCGAAAACAATTTTATCTGTTCGTGGTTTTGATATAAGCTGAATAACATCGTGGACGTAAAGGCGTCAAACCCCATTTGCCTTGCATAGACAGCCGTATATTTTAAACGCATTGTATAACAATCCGCGCAACGATCCAGCCCTTCATAATCAACCGTCTTAAGATATTCCCGTAAGCCGTACTCCTCATGGTAAACAACCGGGATAGGGTCGCTTTCCTGAAACACGCGCAAGGCCTTCATCCTTCGGCGAAACTCAAGAAGAGGGTGTATGTTCGGGTTGTAAAAAAGGCCAGTTACTTCAAAACCTTCTTTTCTCAATTCCGCTAACGGGGCGCACAAACAACACGCGCAACATATATGCAACATCAACTTCATATAACAATATTCATAAAACGTAACGACTCAGCATATTAAGTAACTTTAGTAGATAACCTGTAACAAGAAATGGAAAATGCTCAAGTAGCTGTTTACTTTTTAATTATTCGTTTCTTGTTGCATGCGACTCATTAATTTTTTATAGTCAAAAACAACGCCTACTCAGCAGCAACCTCAAAACAGCCGTTTTTGAAGCCCCACTCCTGCTCGGCTCTCTAACCCCAGATGTTCATACGCCAGCTTCGTAGCAACCCTCCCGCGAGGCGTCTTGTTCAGATATCCCTTTTGTATCAAAAAGGTCTCGTACACATCCTCAATGGTATCCTCTTCCTCGCTTACGGAAACGGCAATGGTCTTTATACCGACAGGCCCGCCACCGTACCGGATAACCGTTTCAAGTATCTTGCGGTCCATATCCCCCAGGCCATTTTCATCGACACCGAGCATTTCCAGCCCCATCTTGGCAACTTCTTCGTTAATAACGTCATTTCCACGCACCTGTGCGACGTCGCGTAAACGCCTTAAAAACCGGTTCGCTAGTCGCGGGGTGCCGCGGGATCGCTTTGCAATAATCTCAGCGCCTGTTTCACTTATTTGAATAGAGAGAATACGGGCGGAATTTATCACAATCTTGTAAAGGTCCGTCCAGGGATAAAACTCCAGTTTCTCCAGCACACCAAAACGAGCACGGAAAGGCGCGGTAAGCAATCCCTCCCTCGTGGTTGAACCAATAAGAGTAAACTTCGGCAAGTTAATTTTAACAGACCTAGCCCTCGGCCCCTGATCGATCATAATATCAATGGAAAAATCTTCCATTGCCGAATAAAGATACTCCTCAACCGTGGTATTCAACCGGTGGATTTCGTCAATAAACAGAATTTCCCCGTGTTGCAAATTCGTCAGGATACCGGCAAGGTCTCCAGGCTTGTTCAAAATAGGTCCGGAGGTCGTTTTTATTGCCGTGTTGTTTTCGCTGGCGATAATCTGTGACAAGGTTGTTTTTCCCAGGCCAGGCGGGCCGGAAAACAAGATGTGGTCAAGGGGTTCTCCCCTTCTCCTTGCCGCTTCTATGTAAATGAACAGATTGTCTTTAATGCGATCTTGACCGATAAAATCGCTAAACCGTTTCGGTCTAAGGGTAACGTCCAGATTCTTATCGTCAACAATTGCAGTAGAGGATAAAATATCTTCTTTCATCGCTTTCAGGATCCTCTTATGATATCTTACCGTTTCAGATCAGAACCTATTATACTTTATACTTCAGCGCCTCTCTGACGAGAACTTCGATGTTATCCACCGTTTGTAATTTTTTTGCAGCCTCGCTCACCGCTTTTTCAGCGACCGCGCGTCCATAACCAAGAGAAATCAAGGCCATAATGGCGTCAGAAACGGTGGTCTTCTGCTGGGAATCTAAGCCTGACGGTAGGGTTGTCGCTATTTCTTTGATACGCTCTTTCAGTTCCAGCACAATCCGCTCTGACGTCTTCTTCCCGACCCCCTTAATTTTCTCCAGAGCCTTCGCGTCTTCCATAATCACGGATCGCTTGATATCATCAACCGAGCTGCCGGAAAGTATGGCAATTGCCGTGTTGGGGCCTATCCCGGTAACGGACAACAGCAACTGAAACAAACACCTTTCTTCCTCGGTAAAAAAACCAAAAACCTTCACCTGATCATCCCGTATAAATAACTGGGTACGTAGGGTAACTTCCCCCTGATCAGGTATCTTTTCGAAGGTAGATAGTGGTATGTGCAGGAGGTAACCGATGTTTGATACTTCCAAGACAATTCGGGTAGGAGCCTTGCTGACGACCATTCCCCGGACGTAATCTAACATGCGCGCATCTTCCCCTGAGTATCATAACTTGGCAACCCATACCACCATTTCGGTAGGTTATTCTGACGCATCACTTTCAGGCTCACCTGCATTCTCATCAGCTTCTATACATTCATCCGACAAAAGGGTCAGATCCCGTCGAGTAAGAATTTCCTTAATTTCTTCCAAGTACTCTTCTGTAACACCCAGTGTGGACAGCTCTTCCTCGGTTTTATCCGCAAGGTCATCTATCGTTTCGATACCAGCCTTCACAAGGATATTTCTACAACGGGTTGTAAACCCTACATCAATAATAGATTCAACGATCTCAGGTAGTGTCCCCTTGTCAAGAAACTCCATTTCTGCGCCCGCATCACCTTCAAGCGCCTGGCCTAAACGGAGGCCTTTCTGCAAAAGGATTGCTTTAATTTCATTCAGGGATGTTTCACCGAAATTCTTAAAAGAAAGCAAATCCGACTCGGTTATCTTCGTAAGATCCCGTAATGTGCGGATGTTCATCTTTTCCAGACAATTCTTGCTTCTCACCGAAAGTTCAAAATCCGAGATTGGAATACCCAACACCTCGCTATCCTTCCCCTGCCTCTTGGATATCTCCTCGTCATAATACATCGCCAACGAAGATTTTGCGTCTTTATAGAATAGCAACGCCCGCGGATGCGTCGGCTCAGCATCTAAAATTGTTTCGAAACAGTAAGCGGCATCATCATACTCCCCATTATCTTCATATAAGATACCAAGATTAATGTAAGCATTTTTGAAGGTAGGATTTATTTTGGTGCATCTTTCATAATAATCTATAGCTTTTTCATCCTCCCCGTCCATATCGTAGTTAAACGCTTGCTGGAAAAGAGAATTCGCGTGATTTGGGTCAATCTGAAGGGACTGTTCGTACTTGTTGAATGACTCCTGATACTCACCCATCGCGTCCAGGCAACGCCCCCATTGATAATACAGCTCGGCTTTATTCCCGTATGACGGTACATACGCCTTAATATCTTTTAACGCACCCTCTACGTCACCGCACTTCCTCTTCGCCTCCACAACGTCCATATCTATATCAAACTCTTCCGTATCCGTTTTTCTGGCGCGCGCAAAACACTCCAGTGCCAAGTCATAAGCCCCTGACTCCATGGAGCATTTGCCTAAATAGTATGACCCTATTTTCCTGGACTTAACCTCTTTCAGCAAAACAGCAGACTCATTCACCCTTCCCAAAATCCATTCACAAATACCCAGCAAAAGGGTCAAATTTTTTGCCTTGGAACTATCATGTTCCTTCTTTAAATCCGCCCTAATTGCATCAATCTTACTATCCAGAGCTTCCCTGTTGTCCCTATCCTTAAACGCCTGCTCCTTAATATATACAACCGTTTCCCTTGTGATTGTTTCTGCATCAAGCAGCCTATCAAGATCAAAATCTGCAATGGCTATAGCCATATTTCGTTACCTCCGCAACGTTACGAAAACATTTTACTTACGAAGCGACCATCCCCGTCAATTAAGAACGTTGAAGTTTAACAAACCCACCCATGAAATTCAACTAAATTTTACTTTACACTTCCCGATATAAATTTATTATTTCCCTTGATTTAATATACCCATTATGTCGTTGTCATAAGAGGCACAAATATACACTATTAGAGTTTCAAGACTACAGGTGAAAAACCCTCGTAGCTTTTTTTTAAAACATTTTTGCAATGTATTATGGACGGGCTTTTTCAGACCAGTCCACCTTAGCCGCCCTGATATTTCACCCCTTCGGGATTTTTACTCTCGCACCTAAGCTCCGGCTTCGTTATTCTGGAGGGACTTCACCATCCTACTCAATTCTAATGCAGGAACACGGGCCCCTACGTCAACGCGTTTCCACGAACCGGCCGTTGCTACTCCAAATCAAGAAGCCCCATAACTTCCAGCGGCGTTTTGAGCAGCGCACGTGCGCCGCTTTCCTGCAATTCTTTTTCGGAACGGTACCCCCACGTAGCACCTGCGGGGAACATGCCGGACGCAGTGGCCGTCTTCATGTCAATGGCAGTGTCGCCAAGGTAAATAAAATCAACGGGGGGAATGTTCATGCAACGTGCTATCTCTATTGCGCCTGACGGGTCAGGCTTGATGGGGAAAGAACGCCGCTGGCCGAGTACCACTTCGAATGTCCAGAGTGAGAAGAGTTCATTAACACATAGTTTTGTAAATTCGTCGGGTTTGTTGGAGAGAACGGCCATTTTCAGGTGGCGTGACGTCAGCGCGTCAAGCATTTCCGTTATCCCGTCGTAAGGCTTGGTTTTTACGTTCCAATTACGGCGGTATTCTTCTCGATAGGCTTGGATACAAAGACGGATAATCGCTTCACTTCTTTTATCTTCGGGCAACGCGCGTTTGATGAGCATTGCTATTCCATCACCAACGAAAAAACGGTATTCGTCTATCGTGTGGATGGGAAACCCGTTTTTTTTAAGGACGTGATTTGCGGCATTACCCAAGTCTTCCAGGGTATTAAGTAACGTTCCGTCGAGATCGAAGAGGATGGACTTGAAATGCATAAGGATTTTGAAAATGGTTAGAGGTCTAAAACATTCACCGCAGTGAGCGCAGAGGACGCGGAGAAAAACAAGGCGAAACAATCTCTAGAATTACAAAATCCAAAGATTGCCTCGCCTTCACACACAATGACTATATTATCGGTTTTCACTCAAACACAATCTATACCGGCGACCAGGCGGCCTGGTGTTTGAGCAACTTCCATCTCCTTTGGATTTCAGCCTCTGCCTGTTTCAGGAGCGCAGCGGCGACTTCCGGGTTGCTTGCCTTTAGTGAGCGATAACGGTTTTCTTTGTACGCGTATTCCGCAAAGGGTACCGATGGGTCTTTGCTGTCAATAACCAGCGGATTCTTCCCTTCTGCCTCAAGTTGCGGGTTGTAACGATAGAGAGGCCAATAACCGCTCGCAACGGCATTTTTCTGCTGCTCGATCCCCGTGCTCATATCGAATCCGTGCGCAATACAAACCGAGTAGGCGACGATAAGCGCTGGCCCGTTATATGCCTCTGCTTCCGTAAATGCCTTAACGGTCTGCGCAAGATTTGCCCCGAATGCCACCTGGGCCACGTATATCTTGCCATAAGTGGCCATCATGAGGGCGATGTTCTTCTTGGGTGTCCTCTTTCCACCTGCCGCAAACTGTGCAATAGCGCCCAGCGGCGTTGCCTTCGACATCTGCCCGCCGGTGTTTGAATATACCTCAGTATCCATAATCAAAAGCTTTATGTTCTCGCCGGTAGACAACACGTGGTCAACACCGCCGTAGCCGATATCATAACCCCAACCGTCACCACCGATAGACCACACCGATTTTTTCACGAGATAATCAGCAAAGGACAGCAGCCTCTTTGCGTCCGATGAGGCATCTTTTGCCAGCATCTTTTTCAATTCTTCCACCCGCACCCGCTGCTTGTCAACGCCTTCCCGGTTAGACTGATCGGAGGTCTTCAGTAGTTCAAAAAGATCCTTAGCGCCGGAATACTCAGGGGTTTTAGCAAGTTTATCCAGGAATTCAACCGCCTGCGAGTGAAACTTGTCAACGGTCTGCCGCATTCCAAGCCCAAATTCAGCGGTATCCTCAAAGAGGGAGTTCGACCAGGCCGGCCCCCTGCCATCCGCCCTTTTCGTATAGGGGGTGGTAGGCAAATTGCCTCCGTAAATGGAGGAACACCCCGTGGCATTAGCGATGAGCAGCCGGTCGCCAAGCAACTGGGTGAGCAGTTTTATGTAAGGCGTCTCACCGCACCCTGCACAGGCGCTGTGATACTCAAAGAGTGGCTTTACAAACTGGCTTCCCTTTACTGAATTCACGTTGAATTTTGTCGGGTCTGTTTCTGGAAGATCGAGGAAGAATGAGTAATTCAATGCCTCCTTTTGACGAAGCGGCTCCTGGAGTTTCATATTGATGGCCTTGACGTTCGGTATTTTGTTCCCTTGCGCGTCCTTTTTTTGTCCCGGACAATTGAACACACAGGAACCACACCCTGTGCAGTCCTCCGGTGCTATCTGAACGGTAAACCGCAGACCTTTCATCTCCTTGCCCGTAGCGTCAACAGACTTGAAATCAGAAGGCGCATCCTTTAGCATCGCAGGGTCATACGCCTTTATCCTGATCGTTGCATGAGGACAAACAAAGGAGCATTGGCCGCATTGGATACAGGCATCCGGGTCCCACTCAGGGATGTACACTCCGATATTTCTCTTTTCATATTGGGTCGTTCCGGTCGGCCACGTGCCGTCCGCAGGTATCGCAGAGACCGGCAGGTAATCACCTTTGTTGGCAATCATCTTTGCCGTAACGTTCTTCACAAAATCAGGCGCGTGATCCGGCACCGGCTTACGCATCAGGCACTTGCTGGTAACCTTGCCGGGTACCGGCACCTCAACAATGTTCTTGAGCGCAATATCTACTGAGGCGTAATTCATATTGACCACGTCCTCACCCTTTTTAATGTACGTCTTTTTAAGCTCCTTCTTGATCGCCGCAATGGCGTCTTCCTTGGGAATAATTCCGGAAATAACAAAGAAGGCCGTTTGCATGATGGTGTTAATCCTGGAACCCATTCCAATCTCTTCCGCCAGGGAAGTGGCGTCTATAATATAAAACCGCATCTTTTTGTTAATAAGATACTCCTGAACTTCGGCAGGCAGGCTGTCCCAAACCTCATCCTTCTTCTTTGAAGTGGTAAGGAGGAACGTTGCGCCTTCTTCCGCATTGGCTAACATGTCGTACTTCTCTAGGAACGAGGTGTTATGGCAGGCAATGAAATTCGCTTTTGAGACCAAATAAGGGTTCAGAATCTTTTCCTTCCCAAAACGCAGGTGGGACACCGTCGTGGAACCGGACTTCTTTGAGTCGTACACAAAGTACCCCTGCGCGTAGTTCTCTGTTTCCGAACCGATAATCTTGATCGTATTCTTGTTTGCGCCAACGGTGCCATCTGCGCCCAGCCCATAAAATAAAGCGCGGTACGCCTCTTTTCCCTCGATTGTAAAGGATTCGTCG
Source organism: uncultured candidatus Brocadiaceae bacterium (assembly GCA_964355695.1). GTDB lineage: Bacteria > Planctomycetota > Brocadiia > Brocadiales > Brocadiaceae > JACVXV01. The sequence continues at coordinate 1,278 of CAYHFB010000003.1, read as the reverse complement.
TAGTTGAGGCTGGTACCGGTAACGTCGTCGTTAATACCAATCGTAAAGTGATTCTTTGGTTTGCTCTGAGCCAGATTGTCAAACACCGCTTTTACCATCGCCGGGGTAAAGTCTTTTGAACCAAGGCCATACCGCCCGCCAACGGTCTTTGGATACTCCTTGAACTTTGTCGTCCCCTGCTCCATCACCTCGCCGATGGCCGTCCTCACGTCAAGATACAAAGGTTCGCCAATAGCGCCGGGTTCTTTGGTACGGTCAAGAACGGCTATCGCCTTGACGCTCGCGGGAAAGCTGTCGGCAAAGGCATTAATATCAAATGGACGGAAAAGTCGTACCTGAACAACCCCTAATTTTTCGCCCTTTGCATTAAGCGCCTGGATAGTGTTGACGATCGTTTCTCCAGCCGAGCCCATAACAACGACAACACGTTCTGCGTTTGGCGCGCCAATGTACTCAAAGAGTTTGTACTGGCGTCCGGTAATCTTTGCAAATCGATCCATCGCCTTCTGTACGATGCCTGGAGTTGCATTGTAGTATTTGTTAACCGTTTCCCGTCCCTGGAAGTATACGTCCGGGTTTTGGGAGGTTCCGCGTATAAAAGGATTGTCAGGCGTAAGCCCACGCTTGCGGTGGGCAAAAACGAGGTCATCATCAATCATCGCACGCATATCGTCAAAGGAAACCTCTTCAACCTTCTGAACCTCATGGGATGTCCGAAACCCGTCGAAAAAATGCATGAAGGGTATTCTGGATTCAAGGGTGGCAGTCTGTGATATCAGGGCAAAATCCATCGCTTCCTGGACGTTTTTTGAACAGAGCATGGCAAAGCCGGTGGCGCGCGCAACCATAACGTCGGAATGGTCGCCAAAGATGGACAAACCCTGGCACGCAAGGGAGCGCGCAGTGATGTGGAAAACCGTTGAGGTGAGTTCACCGGCGATCTTGTACATATTGGGGATGATCAGCAAAAGCCCCTGTGAGGCAGAAATCGTAGTCGCCAAAGCGCCCGTCGTCAAAGAGCCGTGTACGGCCCCGGCCACACCTGCCTCCGATTGCATCTCGCTTACCTTCGGCACAGAACCCCATATATTCACTTGCCCTGTGGCCGATTTAGCATCGCATATCTCAGCGATGGCCGAGGACGGTGTAATGGGGTAAATCGTAATAATCTCATTTGTGGCGTGTACCACGTGCGCACACGCTGTACAACCGTCAACGGTTACCATCTTCCGACTCATCTCATTCTCCTTGTTAGTTTAAAATATGAATGACCACCGA
>CAYHFB010000002.1:0-32949 GCA_964355695.1 uncultured candidatus Brocadiaceae bacterium | reverse complement strand
GGAAACGATTGAAAATTTAAATTTCCCCTACAAAGTAGACATAGTGAACCTTTCTCTGAGGCTCTTCAGGAAATCGAGTGGGTAAATTATCGGGTTTTTTAAAAAAACGTGTGGAGTAAAGACGTTTTGTTAAGATTTATCGCATTAAGGACTAACGGATGTATAAGAAAAGAGTGACCGTAATGGTTATACGGTCACTCCATCCGTATAGTCACTCACAAAGGCGCTCAGGTTGCTTCTCAGCATTGCCCTATCCTCCTTGTAAGTAACAGGAATATATCAAATACCGAGCGAGATTACAATGCTAGAACTATTACTCTTGTAAATGGACACGGTAAGTCACGATAAATTGTTTTAAGGCCAAAGTACAAGCTGCAAAAATAGCACTTTTAGGACATGGTAAGTTTTCTTGAATAGCCATTTTGCTTATCGCAGGAATACAACCTAATCGTGACCAGTATTTTAAGCCTTGTTTTTCCTCTGATATCCTTGTGTTTCTTGGCGTAGAAAAAGAACTAGACTGAAATTTTACCCACTCGACTTCCTGAAGAGCCAATCGAATTTACGCAGTAATGACTGATGGATGAAAAGAGTTGAACACTCTTTCACAAGACGAAGTCCAAGAAATTATAGCGGATATCTGTGTTTCTCCCAAATTAAACGTATGCCATGTTGATCCGTTGACTTTTGAAGAAACTTTTCGATATGCAGTTGGAAAGAAAATTAAGCGTTATGATGGAAAATAGGAGGAAAAAAATTCTTGTAACTGGCGCAGATGGCTTTATTGGTTCTCATTTGACTGAAATACTGGTTCAACAGGGCTATGATGTCCGTGCATTTGTGCTATATAACTCATTTAATTCTTTTGGCTGGCTTGACCATGTTTCAAATGATATAAAAAAGAACCTTGATGTATTTTGCGGTGATATTCGCGATCCACATGGTGTAAAAATTGCAATGCAGGGATGCGATGTTGTACTTCATCTGGCGGCACTGATAGGCATCCCTTATTCATATCATTCCCCAGACACTTATGTTGACACTAATATAAAGGGAACACTTAATATTGTGCAGGCCGCTCGTGATCTTGGTGTAAGCAGGGTAATCCATACATCAACCAGCGAAGTTTACGGCACCGCACGATATGTTCCAATAAATGAAGATCATCCACTGCAAGGGCAGTCTCCATATTCAGCTACCAAGATAGGGGCAGATCAACTGGCAATATCATTTTATAAATCGTTTGACACACCTGTTTCAATTATCCGCCCATTCAATACATACGGTCCTCGTCAGTCTGCGCGCGCAATAATCCCGACAGTAATAATACAGATTGCAACTGGACAGCGCAGGATAAAGGTTGGTTCATTACACCCTACCAGAGATTTCAACTATATAAAAGATACAGTCAATGGGTTTATAGACGCAATGAATTCCGACGAGGCGATAGGTGAGGTGATAAACATTGGCAGTAATTATGAAATATCAATAGGCGCAACCGTGCAGTTGATAGCCGAAGTAATGGGGGTTCAAATAGATATAGAAAAGGATAGTTTAAGGTTGAGGCCGGAAAAGAGTGAGGTAGATCGTTTGTGGGCAGATAACACCAAGGCAAAAACTGTTCTTGGATGGGAGCCATTATACGCAGGCCATGAAGGCTTAAAGAAAGGATTGGTCGAAACAGTAAATTGGTTTACCGTACCTGAAAATATAAAAAGATACAAGGCTGACAAATACAATATATAGTTAAGGGGGATTATGAGAGCTGTCATATTGGCTGGCGGAAAGGGGACAAGGCTCAGACCGTATACCGTTGTTCTTCCTAAACCCCTAATGCCTATAGGCGATTATCCCATACTGGAAGTCGTGGTCCGGCAGTTGGTTTATTATGGTTTTGGTCATATTACAATGGCGGTAAGCCACCAGGCCGAATTAATTCAGGCATTCTTTGGAAACGGTGAAAAATGGGGGGTAAAGATAGATTATTCCCTTGAAAATCAACCTTTAAGCACAATGGGTCCCTTGAAGCTGATAAAGAATCTCCCGGAAGACTTTTTGGTAATGAATGGGGATATACTTACAGACCTAAATTTTAAGGACTTTTTTGAATACCATGTTTCTGTGAAGAGTATATTTACAATATCTTCCTACGAGAGAGAAGTTAAAACAGAATATGGTGTACTGGAAACAAATGATGACAATATGTTGATTGGCTTTAAGGAAAAGCCTATCTTGCGATATAATGTAAGTATGGGAATTTATATGACTAATAGACAGGTATTTAAGTATATCCCGGAAGGGGTGGCATACGGTTTTGACAACCTGATGTTGGACCTCATTAAAGACAACAATCCTGCAGGCGTAAAACGTTTTAACGGCTACTGGTTAGATATCGGAAGACCAGATGATTATATGCAGGCTATAGATGAATTCGAGATGCTTAAAGAGAAATTTATAAAATGAGAAATTGTCTTATAACAGGTTCAAGCGGTTTTTTCGGAAAGGCATTGAAGCGGAGGCTTTTATCCCAAAATTATAAGCTGTTTGAGATGAATTCTGACTGCGATATAACCGATTTTGAGAATTTCAATTGCTTCGAGAACAAACATATCGACCATGTCTTTCATTTGGCGGCCAAAACCTTTGTCCCTGATAGCTGGGAGGCCCCTCAATCATTCTACCAGACTAATTTTATGGGAGCAGTAAATGTCCTTGAGTTTTGCCGGGAAAAATCCATTCCCATGACTTTCGTGAGTGCCTACTTGTACGGGCAACCCCATAAATTACCAATATCAGAAGATGATGCAATTCAACCCAATAATCCCTATGCCCATTCAAAATACTTAGCAGAGCAGGCATGTGCGTTTTACTCTAAAGAGTTTGGGGTGAGTGCCGTTATTGTACGCCCATTTAATATTTACGGCATCGGTCAGAGTGAAAAATTCTTGATTCCTTATATTATCAAGCAGGCATTGGAAGATAAGGAGATTAAGGTAAAAGACCTCACCCCAAGAAGGGATTATGTATATCTTGATGACTTGATAGATGCCTTAGTGCTTACGGTGGAGTCAAATAAAAAATTTGCCGTTTATAATATCGGCTCAGGAACCTCTGTTAGCGTTGAAGAAATAATCAATAGTGTACAAAAGATAGTTGGGACGAATAAAAAAGTTGTTTCAGAACATATTGTCAGAAAAAATGAAATTAACGATGTTGTTGCTGATATAACAAGGGCTAATAAAGACCTTGGTTGGTATCCAAGAACAAAATTCCATGAAGGCATAAAAAAAGTGGTTGAGGATATAAAAAACAATTACCAGCATGTACCCATAAACAAGGGTAATTACTCCATGGAAAGTCCCGAAAGAGAGTATCTGTTTGAAAGATACAGGGGTGAAGGATGGGAAGAAGAATACCGGGAATACCGGAAAAATTGGGTGGAGTTTGCCAAGAACAAGATGGTTTCAGAATATCCTCTACTGGTGGATACCGAGCTTGCCTCGATATGTAATCTGAAATGCCCAATGTGCTATACAATAACAGATGAGTTCAAAGAAAAAATAAATGTCAAGCTCATGGACTTCGAGCTTTTTAAGAAAATAATCAATGAAATCGGTGGAAAAGTACCAGCGCTTAGGCTGAGCCTGCGAGGTGAATCTACGCTACACCCGAAGTTTGTAGAGTGCGTTAAATACGCAAAAGATACTGGTATAAAAGAGGTTTCATTCCTGACAAATGGCAGTAAGCTAACTGCAGATTTCTTTGAAAATATCTTGGAGGCAGGTGCCGACTGGATAACAGTTTCAGTGGACGGACTTAACGACACATATGAGGGTATTAGAAAGCCATTGAAATTTAAGGAAATATTGCAAAAGGTAATCGATATAAAAGAGATAAAGATCAAACATAATAGTCACAAACCGGTTATCAAAGTGCAGTCTGTGTGGCCTGCCATCCGTGACAACTCGGAGGCCTATTACAATACTTTCAAACCCTATGCGGATATGATAGCCTTCAATCCGCTTATCGATTATCTGGGCAAGGATACAGAAATTGTTTATGAAGATAACTTTTCTTGTCCCCAGCACTACCAGCGATTGGTTATAGGTGCTGACGGTCTTACCATGATGTGTTCAAATGATGAGGAAGGCTCACTGATAGTGGGTGATGCGAATAAAGAATCTGTTTACGAGATGTGGCATGGTGAAAAACTAGCTAATATAAGAGAGAAACATAAAAAGCGAGACGGGTTTTTGGATATCCCTGTCTGCAGAAAATGCTATTTGCCAAGGGCTACAGAGGATGGTGGAAGAGTTGCAGTAAATGGAAGAGAATTTATTGTCAGGAATTACATCAATAGAAAACAGAGCATAGGTAATTAGTCATGATAAGGGATTACACTGAAAATAAGTGTTTTATAATAGCTGAGATAGGTGGTAACTTTACGACATTTGAGCAGGTAAAAAGACTTATAGACGAGGCTGCCTCTTGTGGAGTTGATGCCGTAAAACTCCAAACATTCAGGGCTGATACTATCGCGAGTAAGAGTGCTGTCTTTGATATGGAAAATACAGGGGTGATTTCTCAATATGATCATTTCAGGAAATATGAGATAGATGCGACTTTTCATAAAGAAATATTTGATTATGCCAGGAGCAACGGTGTTGAATGTTTTTCAACTCCATCGCATGAGACGGATGTGGAACTCCTCGAAAGGCTGAGTGTTTGTGCGTATAAAATAGGTTCAGATGATGCCATTAATATCCCACTGATTAAGTATATTGCCAGGAAAAGGAAGCCAGTTATTCTTGCCACGGGTATGTGTACGATGGATGAGGTTAGAGCGTCAGTCTCTGCTATCCTGGAAGAGGGTAATGACAAAATAGTCCTACTTCACGCTGTAACTAGCTATCCGACTCATCCTGAATATGTCAACTTATTAGCTATGCAATCGATGATGAAGGAGTTCCCATTGTTTGCAATTGGCTATTCTGATCATACCGTTGGAATAACCGCTTGTATATGCGCCGCTGCGATGGGCGCCAGGGTCATAGAAAAGCACTTTACTTATGATAAGCATGCAGAAGGGCCTGACCATATGCTATCAGCAGAGCCGAGAGAGATGAAAGAAATAGTTGAGAGGATAAGAGAGTTTGAAAGGATGAGGGGGAATGGTATAAAGAGACCGGCAGAAAGCGAAAAAACAACTCGTGTCAATAATAGGAAAAGCATTACTATGGTTAAAGATTTGAAGGCCGGTAAGGTCTTAACAAGAGAGCATATCGATATTAAGCGGCCCGGCTATGGCATTGAGCCAAAATATATTCAACAGATTATAGGACGAACGGCCAACAAGGATTTGCAGCCTGATGATGTTTTGAACTGGGGAGATATAAGTTGACGATAGGAATAATTCTGCAGGCTAGGATGGGATCAAGCCGACTCCCTGGAAAGATTTTAAAAAAGATTGGGAACAAGACCCTGCTGGAACATATATTTTATCGGTTAAAATTATTAAAGCATGAAGTAAAGCTTGTTTTAGCAACGAGCGAAAATATCAATGACGACGTTGTCGAGAGGTTTTGTAAAGAAAAAGGTATAGAATGTTTTAGGGGAAGTGAGATTAATGTACTTGAAAGGTACTATCTCTGTGCAAGGAAATATGGATTAAGACACATAATAAGGCTTACTGGCGATAATCCGTTTACAGATGTAGATGAGCTTGACAATCTTATTGAATTGCACTTGAAAACATCTTCAGACTATACACATTCTTTCGGAGTTTTACCTGTTGGGATAGGGGCGGAAATATTTACATTTGCGGTACTGGTTGAGAGCTACAAAAAAGCTACCAGAGTGAACCACCTGGAACATGTTAATGAGTATATTCAGGAGCACCCAGAACTCTTTAGGATTACAGTATTATCCGTTACGGAAGAGAAGCATAGGCCTGATCTCCGCCTGACTGTGGATACGGAAGATGATTATTCTAGGGCATGTTTCATTGTTAAGAATAGCGGGAGTGAGTACATTACTACAGAGGAAGCGATAGGTTTATGTTCGCGCTATGCATAGAATCATCCCACCAAAAGGGGATGGGACATCTTTACAGGACATTGAATTTTATAGAGTGTTTAAACAGCAAAAACGAGCCTGCAATCGTTTTCATTAACAATAATGAGATTGCGTCTGAAGTATTGAATTCCAGAGGCATAAGCTTTGAAGCGGTCGATCTGACGGATTACGAGAGCAATTGGGAAACCGAGCTGATTTCAAGATACGGCATTGATGTATGGGTAAACGACAGGCTTGATACGGAGATGAGGCACGCCAATAACATAAAAAAAAACGGCGTAAAGCTCGTTACCTTTGACGACGGTGGTAGTGGGGCTGCGCTTGCCGATATTCATGTGGCAGCGTTTGCCTTTGCGAGAGAGGGACAACCAAAGGGAGGAAAGATACTGCCTGGATTGGATTACCTCATATTAAATAAAGATATCGCTAAATATAAAAGGGTAAGGGGAAATAGGGGGAACACCATTGTATCCCTTGGCGGAAGCGATACACACGGTGTAACCTTGAAAGTGGTGGATATCTTGAAAGGACTAAACAAAAAAGCAACGGTTCATGTAGGCCCTTCCTTTGGACATCGCAAAGAACTCGAAGCGATGATTGACAAAAACTTCCATATCATAAGCAATGTCCCTTCGTTGATAGAAGCGTTTTTTAGTTACGACCTAGCTATAACCGGAGGGGGGATAACCCCGTTTGAGGCGAATGCATCGGGTCTTCCATGTATAATTATTGCCAACGAACTCTTTGAGATACCGAACGGCTATTTGTTAACCGAAGTCGGCTCATCGGTTTTTGCCGGATATCATGAAAATATTAATAAAGAGTTATTTGGGATGGAATTTGATGTAGGAAGAATGAGCATTGCCGGTATGGATGCCATAAAACTAAATGGCGCTGAAAATGTGTACAGGCAGATACGGGAAGAACTATGAATAAAACAGTGGTAATACACCAGCCTGACTTTTTGCCGTATCTTGGTTTTTTTCACAGGTTTCTGAATGCTGAACTGTGGGTCATACTTGATAATGTTCAGTTTGTAAGGGGTACGAGTAAAAGTTGGACAAATAGGGATAAGATAAAAACGCCTAATGGGGAGAAATGGATTACGATAGCGGTACAAAAAACAGAGAGAGAGTCAAATATAAACGAGATTGCCCTGTCAAAAAATGTAGACTGGAGAAGAGATAATTTATATCTTATTCGTCAAAATTACGGTAAGTCCCTTTACTTTGATGAGATATTCCCCTACATTGAAGAACTGTACTGTTTTCATTGTGAGAAGCTGGTTGATTTTAATATTAAATCTATTGAGATGCTACTAACAATGTTTGACATCCAGATAGAGAGAAAAATGGCCAGTGCCTTTAATCCTATTGGAAGGAGCAATGAACTACTGGTGGATATATTAATAAAGGTTGCTGCTACGACTTATCTATCTGGTGTTGGTGCAAGAGATTATTATGACCCAAAGCCGTTTGAAGATGCAGGAATAAAAGTAATTTGGCAGGAATTTCAGCATCCTGTTTATACTCAGTTATATGGGGAGTTTATCCCTTATTTAAGCGCTGTTGATATGCTCTTCAACTGTGGGATTGAAAAATCGAGAAAAACAATCAGGAGTTGCTAAATGAATATCTTAGCCATAGGTGCGCATTTTGACGATGTTGAGCTGGGTTGTGGTGGTGCCTTGGCAAGGCATGCCCGGAATGGTGATGACGTATACATATACGTCGCGACACTTTCCGGTTTTACTAATCAATATAAGGAAACGGTACGCTCAGGCGAAATTGCTCTGGCAGAAGCATGTGAGGCGGCTAGAATACTGGGGGCAAAGGAGCTGGTATGCGGTCAATTTAAAACCCTTGAAGTCGAATTCGTAGATGCGTTGAATGTCGATATCCTGAAAGTTGTTGATGCTAAAAAAATCGATATAGTTTATATGCACTGGGTATGGGATGTTCATCACGACCACCAAGCCGTGGCCAAGGCATCACTGCATTGCTGCCGGCATGTCCCTCGCTTGTTGATGTACAGGAGCAATTGGTATCAATCCACAGTGGAATTTCGTGGAAATTTTTATATCGATACAACAGACTATTGGGACATCAAAGAAAGTGCAATTCGGGCTCACGCGTCAGAAATGGATCGCACCGGTGAGCAATGGATCAATTTTTTCAAAAATGAGGCGGCAAATGCAGGACAGCGTATTGGCGTGAAGTTTGCTGAAGTATTTGAGATTGTCAAATGGTTGGAAGTATGATTTCAAGCGATGCGCAACGTTTGAAGGGACAATCAGCACAAAAAGGAGGTATGCTGAAAAAAGTGGATGTGTGGGGAATGTCGGTTGAAAGCTGTTGTCCCGTAAAATTATTCTGAGGATATGTATGGTCAAAAATGATTTTAAGATACTGTTTGTATCAGTAAACGATAGGATGAGGACGGTGATTCCTTTGAACATCTCCTATCTTAGCGCATGTGCTAAGATAGCCGGATTTAAAAGTGTTGTTTTCGACACATCCTTCTATGTCGAACAGGAGCGATTATTTGATGAAAAGAAAATGGAGGAGGCTGGAATATTTCAGGCGGTTGACTACTCCAGCATCGGCGTCAAACTGAAAAAGGGAAGCCTTGTTGATGATTTGCTGAATGCGGTGGAAAAGGAAAAACCGAACATCATTGGCTTTAGCGTATTTTCACAGTCGAAGCGCCTTAATTATAAACTGGCATTCAATATCAAGGAAAAATTTGCTAATATCCCCATTATTTTTGGTGGAATTCATGTGAATGTCGATCCGCAGGAGGTGCTGAGGTATGACTATGTGGATTATGTCTGTGTAGGCGAAGGCGAGGAGGCACTTGTTGAGTTGATGGAACATCTGGCGGCTGGCGGGGATGCGAGCCAAGTAAAAAATATTGGTTGGAAAAAAGACGGGAAAATGGTTTTCAACCCATGCCGTCCCACCCAATCTTTGGATAATCTCCCATTTCCCGACTGGGATAGCTTCGAGCCGTACCACCAATATGGTCCCTATAGGGGCAAGCTCTTTAAAATGGCAACGGTTGAGTTTTCCAGAACATGTCCATACCGTTGTACCTATTGCGGAAACAGAATACTTGGGCAGCATTACGAAGATAGCGGTCTAAAATTAAAGTACAGGCATAAATCACCGAAGCACTGGGTGGAAGAATTGAAGTGGATGAAAGATAAGTACGGGATTGAAATTCTTTTTGTTGTCGATGGTACATTTGTCGCACAAAGCGAAAAGGTTCTTGGGGAGGTTGCACTTCTTTATAAAAAAGAAATCAATTTGCCGTTTTTTGCATGTGCCACTGTCCACTGTCTTACCGAGGGAAAAACCAGGCTTTTGAAGGATATGGGTTGTATCTGTATTAATATAGGGTTGGAAAGCGGAAACGCGGAGTATCGTCAAAAATATCTTGATAGAAATATGTCGAACGAAAATATAATCAAGGCGTTCCAAAGAGCTAACGATGCTGGTTTGGAAACCAGATCATACAATATTATTGGCTTGCCATACGAAACGAGGGGCAATATTTTTGAAACTATCGAGCTAAACAGGCAGTGTAATGTGGACTCGGTATCCTTGTCCATTTTTATGCCTTACGAGGGGACAAAACTTCGCGAGTTATGCATTAAAGAGAAGCTTGTAGACCCAAGCCAGGATGTGGTAGGGGACGGCACGGTACCAGTGATAAAAAATCCTTACATGTCTGATGAAGAGTTGCTAGGCATTTACAACACATTCGCTCTTTATGTTAAGGCTCCCAAGGGTGAATATCCGTTGGTCAGGAAAGCTGAGGCTGATACCGAGGAAGCTAAAAAACTAAGAAAATATCTCATTTCGAAATACAATGATTAGTGCAATTGTTCCTGACAAGTGGGACTGGTATTGGTTCGTCGGTGCTTTATGTGGAAATAGAAAATCGTTTCGGATATTATGCCAAGCTAAATTACTTCTGTGAAGGGGCCGTAAGTTTGCGTATTGTTGGTAGCATTGAAGCCAGAATGGGTTCTAACCGTCTCCCGGGCAAAACCTTGGTGTCGCTTTACAATGGCATGCCTTTGCTGGAGTGCGTAGTGCGCCGCTTCCGTGCCTGCCGCACCCTGGACGAAATCGTCGTTGCCACTACTGTAGAACGGGGTGACGACTCCATTGCTGATTGGTGCGCGAAGAATGGTGTGTCCGTGTTTCGCGGTTCGGAAGAGGATGTTCTGGGAAGAGTTGCCGGCGCGGCGCTGCAATACGGCGCCGATGTCATCGTGCAAATGGGCGCCGACTCCGCTTACCTGGATTATCAACTGATTGATCAGATGGTTGTGCATTACCGGGGTGGGCAATTCGACTATGTCTGCAATGACCTTATGCTAACTTACCCTCTAGGGATATATGGTCATGTTGTTAGTGCCTCTAAGCTCGTTGAATTAAACAATAAGCAGGATTTGAGCCTCTGTGATAGAGAAGACGTTGTAAGGTATATATGGGAGCATCCAGATACCTACAGAATATTTAATATAACTGCTCCACCGGAATTTGCCTTCCCGCAATTGAGGTTTACTGTGGATTATCCAGAGGATATGCAGTTGGCCATTGAGATATACTCACACTTTAACCGTTTTGATTTTACGACCCGCGATCTCATTGAGCTTTATAAGAAGAAGCCTGAGATGTTTGGAAAGACAAAAAATCTTGTCCAGAAATCTGCACCATTTATAAAGGGTCAATCTGATGGATAAGAAGTTGTCTGTTGCAATAATTGGAGCAGGGAGGATTGCCGGCAGATACGATATGGATAAGATAGATGGAGACCCAGGCACCTATACCCACGCTGGGGCATATAAGAAAGATGGGAGATTCTTTCTTAAAAAGATTTGCGATGTGGATACTAAAAGGGCAGGTTTGTTTTCAAAACAATGGGGTGTGGAGACCGCAGTAACAGACCTGAATGAAATATATAGTGACTATCATGATGTGGTTAGTGTATGTACCCCGGACGCAACTCATTTTGAAATTGTTTCAAATATCATCAAACACAAGGCGGCAAAGACTGTATTTGCAGAGAAGCCACTTGCTTTGTGCGAAGACGAGATGTTGGAGATAATACGCTGTACCGGAGGAAATGATATTAATGTGGTTGTGAACTTTCAGAGAAGGTTTGACGGGTCCCATGAACGACTGAAGGAGATTGTTGAAGAAAAACCAGGCAAGCTCCTTGCAGTGAATGCCTATTATATCAAAGGCCTTGATCATATTGGAATTACAGTTGTTGATACCATTATTTACCTCTGCGGAGTTCCAAGGTCTGTTTATGCCTATAACAGGGTTTACAACAGGCAGGTTAATGACTATACATACGAATTTATCCTTTTCTTTGATTCATTTAATGTGACAGTAAAGACGATAGATACAGAATCGGCAGATTATAACTATCATATCTTTGAGATAGACATGCTTTTTTCTGACAAGAGGATAACTATTAACGATAATTCCAGAACTATTGAGACTAGGGTCGTCGGTGATTATGCTTATTCAGGAGTGAGGGCATTGGATGACAGGCATCCGGTATATGAAGAATCAGGTTACAGGTTTTCAATGTTGAATGTTGTAGACTATCTATATGATATTTCTACAGGAAGTAAAGGGCATACTAAAAATACCCTGGAGCATTCTTATCTCAACATGTCTATTTTAAAAACCATTAAGTTGTCGTATGAAAAAAATAGTAAAGTAGAGGTCCGGAGATAGTATGAAAAAGATAAGGAATAAACCGTTTCCATTGTATAATCCTATCGGAGAAGAAGAAAGAGTTGCAGCTTCTGAGGTTGTGAAGACAGGTCTGCTGTCTGATTATATTGGAAGAGACTGTGAGAAGTTCCTTGGAGGCAGATACGTCCGTGAATTCGAAAAAAGATGGGCCGATTATCACCATGTGAAGCATGCTGTATCATTTAATACGGCAACCTCCGCCATTATAGCAGCAGTTGGGGCATTAGGGATTCTTCCAGGTGATGAAGTTATAGTCATGCCGTACAGTATGTGTATCTCTGCAACTGCTCCGCTCTTCTACAATGCAATTCCAGTATTTGCAGACATTGAATTGGATTGTTTCTGCATGGACCCAAAGAGTCTTGAGGAGAAGATAACTCCAAGGACCAAGGCGGTACTGTCCGTTGATCTCTTTGGCCAGTCCGCAGATATGGTAACGATTAATGGGATAGCCAAGAGGCATGATTTAAAGGTTATATGTGACTCGTCTCATGTACCTGGTTGTGAATATTACGGTGGTTTTGCGGGGACATTTGGAGATATTGGAGTATACAGCCTTAACCAGCATAAGATTATTCACTGTGGAGAAGGCGGTGTGGCAGTAACGAATGATGATGATACGGCGTTGAGGCTTCAGTTGATAAGGAATCATGGCGAGGCTGTTGTTGGGGATATGAAATATAAAAACCTCATCAATATGCTTGGCGGTAATTTCAGGATGCCCGAGATTGAGGCGGCTATAAGCATAGAACAGTTAAAAAAACTGCCAGATTTAATCAGGCAGAGAAGAGCGTTGGCGGAATACCTTACGGAGAAATTTTCGGGAGTGGACTTCCTGATTCCTCCACAGATAAGGCCTGGAAGCAGTCATGTCTATTATCTCTATCCCATTATCTATAATGAGGAGGCATCAGGTCTCTCGCGAGAACAATATGTCAGAAATATAAATGAGCTTGGGATACCATTATACAGATTTGCTGCCGGTTACATAAAACCGCTTTATCTTGAGCCAATATTTGCAGAAAAGGAAAAGTTCAAAGGTGGATTTCCATATAATCTTCTTCCAGAGGATGAAATGCCTGATTACAATAAGGGGATTTGTCCGGTTACTGAGAGGTTTTACGAAAAGGACCTCATAGTTACATCATATAATTATCCTCCTCTCACAAGGGATGATATGGACGATGTAGTAAATGCATTTGTTAAGGCTGGAACAATGAAATGAGTGAGACGAATAGCTATAGCCTTGAAACAAGAAATTGGCTTCTCAAAGTCTTTAAATACGCAGAGTATCTGTCAGCTCAGGATTTGAAATGGCGCAACTGCCCTGCATGTAATGGAAAAGAGTATACGCATTTTGCAAATAACAATTATCTTGATTACTCTCAATGCTGTAACTGTACTCATGTCTTTATGAATCCAACAATAGACAAAGACAAGATACAAAAAGGGTTTAATGGGGATGATCCTATTGTGATGGAATATTTTGAGATAGTAAACAAATACAGAAAGAAGCAACAGCCCCTCCCCGACCCTGATACTGATAATAAATTGTATGATATATATGCGCTCAAAAAGACAGGAAAGTTACTTGATGTTGGATGCGCATACGGAGATTTTCTCAGTAAGGCTGAATATTTCTATGATGTAGAAGGTGTAGAGGTTAATCCTATTACTGCGAATGAAGCTGCCAAACAATTTATTATTCACAGAGGGTATCTTGATGAATTAGAACTCGAAAAGGTTTATGACATAGTTACCCTGCACCAAATCCTGTATGGAGTTTCTGATCCGTTGTCCTTATTGCGGGAGATACACGAAATTTTGAAAGACGATGGGATCGTATATATAAACACACCAAACGCCAATTCTTATGCAATGCAGTTGTATAAGGGGCGGTGCAATCATCTGTACGGCTATACAAATCAAAATGTTTTTAGCAGGTCGTCTCTGGAAAAGGCTGCGGAGTTGACTGGGTTTAAGATAAAATCCTTCAGGACGGAGTGGTTGGATATATACGTCACCGACATCCTTTTATTTCTTGATAAACCTGAAGCGTTTATTCACAAGCAAAATCCCCAATTCGAGGGATATGAGAGTAGGATTAATATTGAAGAGGAGATGCATAAGAGATTGGATTACAAACTGGGGGAGAGGGGAAACTACTTGGTAGCTGTACTTGAAAAGGTATGAGAAGGATATTGTTTTTCTCATCGGAACCTGGTGGCGCTGCAATCCTGACCCCGGTAATAAGATTGTTAGAGCTGGAAAAGGAATATGAAATAGTGGTGATTGGATACGGTCATGGACTTAAGAGGTTTCGGCAGAATGGGGTACAATGTATCGAGATAGGGAATATAGGAAAGGGTGATGTGGGAATAATTGGAAGATATAAACCAGATTTTATTATAACATCAGCAACTAGTCTTCCCTGGTTCGACATGTCTGAAAAACACCTCTGGTACAATGCACGAAATGCAGGGATTAAGACATTGGCTTTTATAGACCAGTGGCAAAATTATAAAATAAGGTTTAGTGGTACATCTGACGATGAGACACTATATTATCTGCCTGATTATATCAACTGCATAGACTCTACGGGCAGGATAGAGATGATATCGGAAGGTTTTAGTGAAGGTATTTTGTACCCACTTGGGCATCCATACTTGACGGAATTAAAGAATGCTTATGAAGCGCTTAATCCTGAAGAGATCAACAGAAAACTTGATGTACAAAATAAACAGGTCGATCCAGAACGGACATTACTTTTTGTGTCAGAGGCGATACGGGAACACTTTGGTACCGTACGTGGTTATGATCAATATCAGGTATTGGAATATTTTCTTGAAAATGCCAGGAAGTCAGCCTCAGAGGCTTTGATATTGATTAAATTGCATCCAAAGGATGATATTAATAGTTTTAATGAAATAACTTTACAATTTAAAGATATAAATCTCATGTACTGTCAGGATAATTTGAGTTCATTGGAGTGCTTGTATACCTCAAACTATATATTTGGCATGACATCCATGATGCTTATAGAGGGGTTCATTCTGGGCAAGGCGATTGTGTCTCTTCAGCCGGGCTTAAAAATTAATGACCCGCTTGTCTTGACCAGGAGTAAAAAGATACCGCTTCTTAAAGACCATGAGGAGTTTGATGTATTTGGTTTTCAACCTGGAAATACGGACGGTTTTAATATTAATTTTGACAAAGAAGAATTTTTGAATGTCCTTGGAACGATGATTGAATCTTGAAGAGGGGTTAATAATGGATATCGAAGATGTATTGGAGAAAAACAGATTACTGAAAAATATTCACGCGGGAAAACGATGTTTCATAATAGGTAACGGTCCTTCGATAAAGACCCAAGACATAAAGCCACTTAAGGATGAGGTCGCGATTGTAGTAAGCTCATTCTTCAGACACGATGATGCAAAAGTAATCAATCCCAATTACTGGGTAATGGCTGATCCATATATCTGGATAAAATCTGAAGAGTATTTTCTGCCGCCTTTTCAATTTGCTCAGAGCAAAGGGACTACAACAAAGCTTTTTGTGCCTACCGGAGGGTTTCCCTTTTTTTCCAATTTTAACTCTGGACCCTTTATCGATCTTCATTTTTTCCATTACGATCACTCAAAAACTATAGATACACTTATTGATTTTTCTGTCGGGATACCTCCTTATGGACAGAATGTGGTGATTGTATGCATTATGCTTGCCTTTTATCTGGGCTGTAATCCGATATATCTTATTGGGTGTGACCATGATTTTTTGAATATTACAGAGGAGAATTATGAAAAAAGACAGGTTGAACATTTTTATCCCGATCCTAATCAAAAGAAATGTATTGACTACTTGACATGGAAACAGTGGTCTGAAGCAATGTTACGAATGAGATATGAATATGAGCAACTGAGGTCTTATGCCTCTCTATGGGGTTTTCAGGTGTTCAATGCGACCAGCGGCGGGTCTCTGGAGACATTCCCAAGAATTGAATATGAAACATTATTACCGAAACATACTAATAAATCCCTGACTGATAAGACGATAGTAGATATCTCTGGAGTGTCTAACTCAATCGGCAGTGTAGTAATAAAGATGCTCAATTCCGGAGATAACAGCACTGCCCTTCTCTTGATTGACGAGGCTATTAGAAAAAACATTAACAAGCAAAACAGGGTTAAAGGACTCGAATACCTGAAGTCTATCTGTCTGGCCAGATTTTCCAGGTATGGCGAAGCCCTATTGTTTGCCAGACAGGATTATGAGTCCAATACTGCTAATAGAAATAAGTCGAAAGAACTTATATCCCAGTTGGAAAGGGTCTGTGGAGCTTGAAATGTAAATGAGTCATATTTGCCCCGATAAAGACACCGTCTTCGACTGCATAGAATATTATAAAAAGCAGTCCCCTGATGCCCTTTGCTGTTCTATTCGAGTAGGAGGTGGTTGGCTTTCTTATTCGCGAAAGGAATTTTGGGATTGTGTATGCAACTATGCCGCTGTTTTCCAAAACTCGCTAAAAGAACAGACACTGATACTTTTTGTCAAGAAGCTTGATATACACCTTCTCGCCGCCTATATAGGTGCAATGAAGGCTGGGCATCTTCCTGCACAGATAAGCCCATTGACTGCTAAGGTTCATAGTGCTGAATATAGAAAAAAGATTGAGCATATCCACGATATAACCAAGTTTAGTGCAGTATTTACAGACTTTCAGGATATTGAAAACTATACTAATGTAGAGCATGTTCAAATTTTCTCCCCAGAATCTTTAGATGAGTCCTTATATTTTCAGGCAGGAATGGCTTCAGAAGATGCCTTAATACAGTTTTCGTCCGGTTCCACAGGACTTCAAAAAGGGGTGGTGCTTACTCACAAAGGTATTGTTGCCCACATGAAGTCGTATGGAGAAACGCTAAGGCTGAGTGCTGACGATAAGATCGTATCCTGGCTTCCATTATATCACGATATGGGGCTGATAGCCTGTTACCTCATGCCGCTTATGTGCGGAGTCCCTTTTTATCAAATGGGCCCATTCGATTGGATCACGCAACCGGACATACTCTTGAGGTTTATTGAAGAAAACAGAGCAACAATATGCTTTTTGCCTAATTTTGCCTATCATCTTCTGGTTAACAAGGGGAAGGTTCATGATCTAAGTAGTATGAGATTATGGATCAATTGTTCTGAGCCTACGCGACTCCACAGTCATGAAAGATTTATAGACAAATTTCCGACAGTAAGAGAGGGGTCTTTAACCGTGTGCTATGCATTGGCTGAAAACACTTTTGCCGTTTCTCAAACCCTTCCCTGGCATAATAATTCAACACGATTTAATGAAAAAAGAAATGTATTGTCTTGTGGTATCCCAATAAATGAAGTTGAAGTAAGAATATTTCCTTCTGAAAACTATGAGGATGGTGAAATAGGTATCCGGTCCCCTTTTCTCTTTAAGCGCTTTTTGGGGAGTGCGCAGATACTGGGGGATGGTTTTTATTTGACGGGAGATATTGGGTTTATTGATGAAAAGGGAGAGTTGTATATAACAGGGAGAAAGAAAGATGTCATTATTGTATGTGGTAAGAATATCTACCCACAGGATGTAGAGTTTGTGGTCTCAGAGGTGAATGGTATCTATCCCGGTAGAGTCACTGTATTTGGTGTCTGGGATGAACAGGTCGGAAGCGAAGGCTTGATAGTGTTAGCTGAATGTAAAGAAAAGGCGGATACAATAAAATTAAAGATGTTGATTCAGAAAGCAGTTCAGGAAGAAATTGGCATCGTTCCTAAAAGGGTAGAGATACTGAAGCACATGTCGTTAGTCAAGACAAGTAGCGGAAAGATATCGCGCGCAAGGAATAAAGAAATTTATTTGGCAAAGGAGTTTGACCCTCTATGATTTTTACCGGGAATAGCAACATAACTTGTTTCAGGCAGTATGATCTTGGAGCGGCTGTAAAGGAATCGCTGGAGGTTCATTGGGTTGGCGCCCTCCAGATTGATCACTTTTATAATAATCATCCTGCGGGCACAAAGGTGAGAAATCTTTTTTTAAGGGATAAAGGATGGAAATTTCTTAGCATTGGTGTGCATGACATTTTTCAACTATGCCAGCACTATTACACAAACAGGTTTGATGGTGAATTTAAGGCAAAGGTAGACCTTTACAAGGGTGTTTTTTCTGAGTTCAAGGATTGTGGTAGATTTGCATGGCTAGTATTTCCGCAGCCACTGCATCTAGTTTCATTCAAAAATATGACCCCAAATGATATTTCTGTGGTAACGAGTAGTTTTAATAAAGCGGTTGAGTCCTGGTGCAAAGAGCAGGATATCGATGTTATTAATCCGCTTTCAATGCTTCTTGGTGCTGATGGAGTGCCGCTAAAGGAATATCTTCAGAAGGATGGTATTCATCTCAACCTCAAAGGTGCGAGAATATTTTTGGATGCGGTGGAGAAGCTATCGGGGACTTCGATTTTACATAAAGCAAAGGTTGAATTATTTGAGCCTCAATCTGAGGTGGAGTCGTTTTGCTCCTTACTGCTTGATGAACTCCAGATTCCCTTCAAAGAGAGTATCTCTGTTGATGATTTCAAAAAAGGAATGCTCGATTTCGTCGTAAAATTGTTACATGAAAGAGGTATTAATATAGCAGTAGAGCCCAAGACTTCCATTGTATCTTCAAGCCTCCTCGACTCGCTTGATTTGGTAAATATGTATACCTATGCGGCAGAATTGATGGAAACCGATATCCCTTTTGATATAAATTTTAGAGATTTAGATACAATTGAAGAGATAGGTAATGTATTTTTTAAGAGAAAAAAAGAAACAACGAAAGATACCGATCAGAAAATCCTTACCCAGTCGAGCTTTTTTCTTTCCCTTCGTGGTGACTACGAGGATGTCACACAGCAAAATAACATTTTAGATGCTGATGCCATGATTGGGAATATGGATAACAGGTTGTTTGCTTCTATGCTCGAAACGGTCTCCACAGTAGGAGGCCATGATGTCTCTTATGGTGTTGTACTTTTTTGGATAGCCCTGAACTATGGCAAGAGGGGGAATTATACAAAGGCCCTTGAGCTTGTAGAACAGTCGGAATACCGTGAAAGAAAGTTTCCGTTTATAAGTTCCAGAGTAGAACGGTATAAAAATGAATGGAACAAAATGCTTAAAAACGCAAGGTTAAATTCTGCCCCAATTTGGGAACTTCCGGTTGATGCGTCTGTGCTTTCTGTACAGGAATATGACCAATCAATAGCACTTTGGGATGAGAACTCTTTTGTTCAGACAGAAGATGACTTTTTGCAAAGATTAAGTGGACGGCCGATAACAGAAAGAATCGAAACCCTTTTTGTTATCGGGGCGCATTTGTTTCAAGAGGAAGAACTACTTTTTAGATTGTTCCCAAACTTAAAAAAAGTCTATCTCTTCGAACCGATTCCAGAGCTTTTTGGTCTTTTGTCGGCAAAAACAAAAGGAAATTCAAAGATTGAAGTTTTGCCGTATGCTATTTCAGATCAAAATGGTGAAGCAGAATTCTTTATTACAAGCAACGTTATGTCAAGCTCGTTGCTGGCACTTGGAAAACATTTAGACGTATTTCCTCATGTGAAACCGGCAGGCTCAATAAAAGTGCAATGTCGTATTTTAGAAGATGTTATTAATCTGCATAAGTTAAATAAACCAGACATGTTATTTATAGATGTGCAGGGGGCTGAATATAAAATTCTATCATCTATTTCATCTGCCCTTCTTTTACAAATACTCATGATTTATACCGAGGCTAGCAAAGATGAATTATATATTGGTGCAAAGACATTAACTGAACTCAAATCTCTTCTTTCCGATAACTATTTGTTTGTTGGTTTTGCTCCACTTTCTAATGAAACCCCTATGCATGGGAATGCCTTATTTGTAAACAAACAAGCAGTAAATCTTTTACAGGTATCAAAAAGTGAACGATACACTGGAGTATCAAATTCTTTTCCGGGAATAGACAATCTTAATCTTCAAGCTAAACAAGAATTAGAAAACGGTAAAATACAGAAAGCTAAAGAACTATTGTCGAAAATCCTTAATCAATTGCCGGATAATATAGAAGCGCTCAATACTCTTGCCGTCGTTGAGTGCTTAGAAAAGAATTGGGATGCGGCCGCAGAAACCTTAAGGAAGATTTTATATCTTGACCCTTTCAACGAGACCGCTTTTGCAAATACTAAAATATTGGAAAGGCACCTTGTTTTGTATAAAGCAGTTTTGGAAGCGGAAAGTTTAATTGGGCAATGTAAATATGATGTGGCATACGAAATATTGGAAAAGGTCTTAGAAATTGACAAGAATTCCGTGGATGCCTTGAATGCTATTGCCAAAATCAGGATTGCAAGAAACGATTATGAAGACGCTGAAAAGGTGTCAACCAGGGTATTACAAATACATCCGGCAAACAAAACTGCGCTTGAAAGTCTCGAATATGTAAAGAAACGACTGAACGTTAAAGATCGCGTACCACTCCTGGCGGGGGTTACAGAACCAGGAACTACCGCGGTTACGGCTGAGGCTTGTTCTGGAATGTTCGGGAAAGAGGGAGAATCAAAGATGGAAATATCCAATCAAAAATGGACAGACGGCGCTTCTTCTTATCAGGACGTGAGGCTTTGTGAATATTTTAGCCCTAAAATTACCATTATTACCGTATGTTTGAACTCGGCATTGACTATTGAAAGATCAATAAAGAGCGTATTATCTCAAACGTATAAAAATATCGAATATATTTTCGTTGATGGCGGCTCAGTAGACGGTACTCTGGACGTAATAAAGAAATATGATGAACATGTAACTCATATTATAAGTGAAAAAGATAACGGTATTTATGATGCAATGAATAAAGGATTACGTCTGGCGAAGGGGACGATAGTATACTTTTTGAATACAGATGATCTATTGTATGACGAAAGTGTTTTCGAAACCGTAGTAAAAACATTTCAGCGGTTTCCTCTTGCTGACGTAGTTTACGGAAACGCGAAATTGGTTTATGAAAATGGGGAAAAGGCCGATGCTGTTTATCCAAAAAACCTTGATTGGAATCACTTTAGAGACAGAAGTCTTTGTCATCAATCGGTATTTACTAAACGTTCCGCCTTTGAGAAAGTCGGTCTATTTGACTCACGATA
Organism: uncultured candidatus Brocadiaceae bacterium; assembly: GCA_964355695.1. GTDB lineage: Bacteria > Planctomycetota > Brocadiia > Brocadiales > Brocadiaceae > JACVXV01. Next base: position 11,903 of record CAYHFB010000002.1, on the reverse strand, counting down.
TAAACTTGCAGGAGATTATGCCTGGATATTGAAAAGTATTTGGGTTCATGATCTTAATTACCAACACGTGCCAAAACATTTGTCTTTGTTTTACATGGGTGGTAAGCATTCCAACCCGGCTAACGTCATATTGCTGGAGAATGAACGGCAGATTGCTATAAATGAATACATTGCTAACAAATATGATTTTGCCGGAACTGCAAATAAATATAAGACTACTGCATTTGTACTTACGATAGGTGATCCTGCGTTTCCTTATTGTTTAGAAGCACTATCAAAACAATTGTATACGGGATTAAAAGTTGATGTTATCCAAGATTTTAGACCTGTTAACGAAGCAGATAGTGAAATGATAAATCGTTGTGATACAGAATATTTTATAAAGGTTGACGAGGATATGATTCTTTATCCTCATGCAGTTGAAAAAATGGAAAAATATATGGAAGCTGCGCCTGATGATGTTGGTATGATTTGCTTTTACCTTTTTGACAAGGATCGCGAACAAAACATACAAGGAATTAAAATATTTCGTACCAAGTATGTAAAGGAATTAGTGGTAAAAAATGTCAGGGCAAGCGATATGGATTTGTTAGAACAAATGGGTATGAAAGGAATAAAATGGATTGCACACCCGGAAGTCATGGGGCTTCATGGCACTATCTACACCCACGAAACTATTTATAGGAGATACAAGTCCATGTATGAGAAAGATATTCGAACCTGGAATATCTTGACATGGGATATCAGAAAAAAAGCAGAAAAGTTTCGACAAACCGGAGATTCTTTACAGTTATTTGCACTCTTGGGTGCAGTTCATGGAGTTGTTAATGCACCTCATGCAAAGGATGTTGAGGCCAAGGACTTTGCATCTTACAATCTGAAAGAACTCGATCTTTTCAAAAAATTATTTTTGAAAGACCCTTCCTATACGATTGAGTATGAATCAGGCCATACTGCCCAAGAATTTGCAAGCAAACCAATTCCGCTTAACCAGGTCAAGTGGAAAATGGTAACTAATAATAAGAATGATACCCTTCGAACCACTTCAGACAATACACTATCAGCAATCAATGAACCTTATTCCAACAATTTAATTCCTGATTGTGACATAAGTCGAAACTCTAAAGCTGATTTATGCGACCTCTTAGATGCTGATTCAAGAATATCGGAGTGTGACGAAGTGACGTTAAAGCAATTGATACACCAGAGTATCTCTGATGGTTTTTTACATCTCTGGTTAGGCCTTGTTTTGTGGAAGAAGGGGCAATACGATGATGCTTGGAAAGAATTTGATGTTGCTGAGAACATGGGGGTTTCCGAATGGAGAACAGCTTGGTATAAGGCGCTTATAATTCGTGATGATCATAAAAAGTGGGGATGGCAAAAATATGAACTCGCCAGAAAGCTGGTTTCAAAGGTTTTACGAGCGCAACCAGAGTTTGAGAATGCGAAAGTGTACCAATTATATCTCAACGGATATTATTCTCAATGGGGTCAGGACACTCTTATAGAAGATTTCTTTTCTTTCAATCCTCCGGCGTATAAAATTTTTGTTGATGTCGGAGCATACGATGGAATAACTATCTCTAATACTCATTACTTATATAAAGCTGGATGGAATGGTCTTTGCGTAGAGCCGGTGTTAAATAATTATCAAAAACTATGTGAAACATACAAAGATACTCGAATAAAATGCATAAGAATGGCCGTATCACTAACCGAGGGTGAGGTATTGGTATCAAAACAAGGGACCGGTTCTTCAATAATACCCAACAAGGAAGGTTGCATTAGTGAAAGGGTTGTGTCTTCAAGGCTCACAACACTTTTAGCTGCCAATAAAATAGACAACATTGATTTTTTGTCAATTGATGCGGAAGGGTATGACTTTGAAGCTTTGCAGAGCATAGACCTTAACAAGTATTCACCAAAACTTATCGTAATCGAATACAATACAAATGCCGAAGAAAAAAAGAGAATCACCGAGTATCTTGAAAGATACCATTACACAATTTGGCATGATAATGTGCAGGACCTCTTTTTTCGGAAAAAAGACACAATAGCCCCCCCAAACTTTTGGCTCGTAAAGACATTACTCCCTTCTCGTTCAGTTAAATTACACAAGCACAGTGATAAAAACCAAATACGTGAAACCCCAATAAAAAATACTTTATCTATTCTCCATACCGTTGAATTTTATTATCCCCATGGAGGTGGTGCAGAAACCGTAGTTCAACAAATATCGGAACGTCTTGTGAAGCGTGGACATCGTGTTACGGTTGCCACAACAAGGCTTGATAATCGTACATTTCATGAACTTAATGGCGTTAACATCGTGGAGTTTTCCATTAAAGGATCCATAGGTAATGGGATGTATGGCGATGATATTATGCGATACAAGGAATTCTTACGTAATCATCCGTCAGACGTTATGATGAATTATGCCGCACAACAATGGGCAACGGATTTGGCATTTGATGCTTTGCCAATGCGAAAAAACAAGGTCAATATTATTGCGCCGTGCGGCTACTCCGCACTCTCAAACGGCCGTACGCTCCGTTGTCCACAATTTGCGGATTACTTCAACCGTATAATTCCATTTGTTCTACCTCAGTACGATGCTGCAATCTATCATTCTTCGTTGTATCAAGATTATGAGTATGCACAAAACCATGGGTTTACTAATGGTCTTGTAATATCTAACGGCGTTGATGAAAATGAATTTTCACAACCTCCGAAAGTAAATTTCCGAGAAAAATATAATATAAAAACACTTTTTTTGGGATTATGCGTTGCAAATTATTACACAGGGAAAGGGCATGACCGTGTTATTGAATGTATCCGCCAGATGAACCGTAAAGATTTTACGATGGTTTTCATTGGTAAAGAAGGGGATCAACTGGCGGGACTTAAAGCTCAAGTGGACAATTTAAACATACGATTTTGCGTTGATATTTCGCGTGAAGATACCCTTGCAGCCTATCGTGAGGCAGATATATTTTTGTTCGGCTCGTATATCGAGGCCTCGCCATTGGTAATTATTGAAGCCAAGGCATCTAAAACGCCATTTGTTTCTACTGATTGTGGAAATGTTCGTGAGTGGAAGGGTGGCATTGTCTGTGCACCTGAAGAAATGGCAATGAATGCCAACCGAATCTTGGATGATGAAAATCTTCGGAAGCAATTTGCCGAAGAGGGCTGGTGCGAGTGGAAGGAAAAACTTACCTGGGAGTCTGTCGTAGATAAATATGAGGATATGTATTTAAGGCTTTCTTCAGAAAAGCGAAAAGGGTCTTCCACGTTTGTACAGACGCACCACTTACAGAGTTGTGCGAATAGCAACCAGCTTCAGGATAATGATAGTAAGATAATGATGTTGGATGGATTGGCAGAACTCTTCCAAAAGGCAGATGATGCGTTCCAGAAAGGGGCATACGACGAGGCGATTAATAACTACAAGAAAATTATTGAAATTGATGCTGCTTCATTTGAAGCTTACGAGGGTCTTGCCATTGCCTATACAAAGGTAAATCAGATAGATAATGCCATTTCTACTTTGGAAAAATCAATTTGCTTATGTGACAGTGATCCTTCTGTATATAACAACCTTGGCGTACTGTATTTCAAAAAAAGCATGTACTTGGATGCAAAGACATGCTTTGAAATAGCGTTGCTACTAAATCCAGATTATAAAGAGGCACGACAGAATTTGGGAAAAGTTGAGGAAAGTATTAAAAATGCTTCCCATACAAAAAAAACGAATCTTACTCTTGGACTTATATTTAGCAAAGACCGCGCCATGCAATTAGACGCGACGTTACGGTCTTTTTATATGCATTGTAGTGACGCCCATTTGTTAGATTTGAAGGTGATTTATAAAACTTCTAATACCGTTCACGAAAAACAGTATGAAGATTTAAAAAAACACTATGTAAACGTTTTATTTATTAAAGAAGAGGGTTTCAAAGAACAAGTGTTATCCGTTATCAGGAAATATACTTATGTGTTGTTTTTAGTAGATGATAATATATTTCTGAGAAATTTCTCTATTTCAGATTTAACCAATAATTTGAATGAAAATAAGAACGCTATTGGATTCTCTTTGCGATTAGGTGCGAATACCGTTTACTGCTATGCGTTTCATTCTTCACAAACTCCGCCCAAATTTACCAATCTAACAAGTGATATACTAAAGTATGATTGGACTTCTGCAGAACGGGATTTTGGCTATCCATTAGAAGTCTCAAGCTCTTTGTACAGAGTAAAAGAGATTTACCCTCTCCTTGTTCAACTTCATTTTAGAAACCCAAATACATTGGAAGGCCAGTTGGCAGAGAACAAACACATTTATGTAAAAACAAGACCCATCCTTCTTTGCGGCAAATTATCTCTTACTTTTTGTGCGCCATTGAATATTGTACAGGACGTTTGTGATAATCGTGCCGGGAGTGATAATTGTTATACAAGCAATACCCTTGCGAACAAATTCGGAGAAGGATATAGAATTAACATAGAGAATTACACTAATTTTACACCAAATGCCTGCCACCAGGAAGTTCCACTGGATTTTATAAGATCAAAACAATGAATCCTACCGTATCGGTAATTATTCCGTGTTATAACCAAGCACATTTCCTGCCTGAAGCAGTTGAATCTGTTGTTAATCAAATTTTCACTGACTGGGAATGTATAATAGTCAATGACGGAAGCAAGGACAATACTTCGCATGTTGCCGGTTCTTTGATTAATAAATATACCGACAGACAAATCAGCCTTATCAATCAGCCAAACCAAGGATTGGCAATGGCAAGAAATACGGGAATCAAGGCCTCGTTTGGTAAATATATTTTACCGCTTGATGCTGACGATAAAATCTGCCCCGAAATGCTATTAAAAACAGTTTCTCTACTAGAAGCTCATCCACAAATTGCTATAGCTTATAGCGATGTCAGGCATTTTGGGAATACGAGCAGGATTGTTTGCGCCGGAGAGTATGATTTTCAAAGGTTATGCCGTGAAAACCATCTTAACTACTGCTCACTCTATCGGCGAGAGGCCTGGGAAGCGGTTGGTGGATATAATCCCAACATGATTTGGGGTTATGAGGATTGGGATTGTTGGATCGGTTGTGGTGAAAAAGGATTCTACGGCAAGAGGATTCCAGAACCACTTTTTCTTTACCGAGTGAAAGACGCTAGCATGTATACAAATGCCCTCAGACATCACAGTGAATTGGTATCCCAAATTGTTTTAAACCACCAAAATCTTTATAACACAAACACTGTTGCAGAGGCAAAAGGGATAGTAGAAAAATGTTCATTGGGAAGACAGCAGAACCATCCAGCAGTTTCGGTAATTGTTCCCACATATAACAGACCGGATTTTCTGACAAAGGCGCTTGAAAGCATTGCCGCTCAGACTTATAAAAATTGTGAAGTCATTGTTGTTAACGATGCAGGCCGGGACGTTTCTGCCATTGTCAATTCCTTTCAAGGGCGGCTAGCTATTACCTATCTTGCTCATACGGAAAACAAAGGCTTAGCCGCTTCCCGGAATACGGGAATAAATGCTGCAATTGGCAAATACATTGCTTACTTAGACGACGACGATATCTATTACCCTGACCACATAGAAACATTAGTCGGTTTTTTGGAAAACAACGATTATAAGGTTGCTTATACTGATGCTTATCGTGCGTATCAGGAAAAAGAAAACGGAGAATATGTGACAAGGAAAAGGGATGTCTCTTATTCTTATGATTTTGAATACGATTATATATTGGTTAACAATTTTGTCCCGGTTCTTTGCGTAATGCACGAAAAAGCTTGCTTGCAAGAAACAGGCATTTTTGATGAATCCCTCAGGGCCCTGGAAGACATGGATTGCTGGATAAGAATGTCTAGAAAATATAAGTTTGCTCACATAAAAAGGGTTACCTGTGAATTTACCTGGAGGGAAGACGGCACAAGTATTACGAGCGGTCAAAGGCCTGAATTTTTAAAAGCTATTCAGATTATTTACGATAAATACCGGGAATATGTACTGAACAAACCCCATGTATTAAAAGCACAAAAGGAACTGTTAAGCAATCTTAAACATGCGGTAACATCAAGAGAAAACATGTTTAAGCATAATCAAATATTTCGAGAAAAGCGGCAAACGTGTACTATTATCATTCCCGTGTTTAACAAAGTTGAATTTACAAAGAAATGCATTGAATCCGTAACAAGGAATACGCCTCAAAATCAATTCGAAATTGTAATAATTGATAATGCATCAACGGATGCCACTAAAGATTTTCTGAAATCCTTAGCGGGCAATATCCGGGTTATTACGAATGAAAAGAATTATGGATTCGCGAAGGCTTGTAACCAGGGCGCGGAGAATGCTACGTCCGATTATCTCCTTTTTTTAAATAACGATACAGAACCGAAAAATGGGTGGCTGGAACCTCTTTTTGAAGTTTTGGATAAAGACCCTTCAGTTGGTGCGGTTGGGAGTAAACTATTATTTCCCACGGGAACAATACAGCACGCCGGAGTTGCCATCGTCAGCAGTAAAAAAGCACAAGACCCTTTGTTGCCGCTTCATATTTATGCCGATGAACCGGCTCATTTGCCTGATGCAAATCAATTATTTCAGTATCAGGCGCTTACGGCCGCCTGCCTTTTGATACGTAAATCTGCCTTCAATGAAACCGGCGGGTTTGATGAGGGTTACTGGAATGGGTACGAAGACGTTGACTTGTGTTTTAAACTTCAGGAAAAAGGATGGAAGCTCGTTTATCAACCTGAAAGCGTCGTAATCCACTACGAGTCAAAGAGTGGCCCGGAGCGTTTTTCAAGGCTTTCAGAAAATATTCAACGCTTGCATAGCAAATGGCTTGGTAAGATTAGACCGGACATTATCATCCACGAGGATGGGTCTACGGTAGTTGTTGAAAGCAATAAAATACAGCGTTACTCAATACCGCATACCACACTTACAAAGTCATTTGATAAGAAACAACTAAAAACCGTTTCCCTTATTGTGCTTACCTGGAACGCCCTGGATTACACCAAAAAGTGTATTCACTCTATTCAGTATCACACAAACTATCCACACGAGATTATCTTTGTTGATAACGCTTCGACTGACGGCACTGTTGAATATCTGCGGAATCTGGTCGAAGGATATTCAAACTACAAGCTGATTGAAAACAAAGAAAACAGGGGGTTTGCGGCGGGCAATAATCAGGGTGTTGCCGCTGCATGCAGTGATTACGTTCTTTTGCTTAATAATGACGTGTTAGTCTCAGCCGGTTGGTTGGAATCGTTAGTTGAAAGTCTGGAGAAGGATGAAAAAATCGGCATGGTTGGTCCCATTACAAACTCCATCAGCGGACGGCAAATGGTAAACAGTATTCCCTATACGGATGACGCGGGATTCCAAGAATTTGCACAAAAGTTAAGAAAGGCATGCCACGGGCGGCTTACCCCTCGCTATCGTATTGCCGGATTTGCAGTGTTAATGAAAAAAACCCTTTATGAGGAAGTGGGCGGATTGGATGAGTCTTTTGGCACTGGCAATTACGAAGATGATGACTTATGCTTAAAAATCCGGGCGAAGGGTTATGCCATCATGGTGGATGAAAGCGTATTTATTCATCACTATAGAAGCCAGACCTTTATTGAGAATAAGATTGATTACCGAAGTAGTTTGTCTGTCAATGAATCGAAATTCTTGAAGAAATGGCCCGATGTTGACTATAAATCGCTGCTTGAGTTGGATAAGAGCTTGGTGGATATCAATGCAGACCTTGTTTCTCTTGGGCAAAAGGCTATTGAATCCGAAAATACGGACGAGGCTATTAAAGTATACTCGAAGGTACTCAGCACAAATCCCATTGATGAGGCTGCATTATGTGGTATTGGTATGGCCTATCAAATGCTTGGGAAAGCTGACGGCGCTATTGACGCTTATAAAAAGGTAATAAAAAAATATACTTACTTCCGCTGGCAACCACCTTCTGGCGGCAACTCATACCTACCGGATGCATACCACAATCTTGCCCTTGTCTATGCCGTCGCTAATCAAATAGACGATGCCATTTTTATGTTGAAAAAGGCTATTGAGTTGAATAACAGCGATGCCCCTCTCCATAATAATTTGGGTGTGTTGTATTTTAAAAAGAAGATGTATACTGATGCCAGGAAATGTTTTTCAGCCGCGTTATCGATAGACGCTCATTACGGAGAGGCAAAGAAAAATCTTGAAAAAGCGCTCGTGGAGGATTGATATGATTACAGATAAAAAACACTTATTTTGGGATGTTGTAATTGAAAAACTGGATAAGGAGACGAACAGTTTTTTTCTGATAGAACGGATTCTTGAATATGGAGATATAGACGACTGGCAGTGGTTGAAAGAAAACTATACGGCTGAACAGATAGCAGACGTAGCGGAAAAAAGCAGAGTGATTAGCCGGAAGACCAAATCTTTTTTGGGGGTATCAGGTTATGCACATTGAGGTGCTTGAACTGGAAGCGCTGGAACTTTCAAAAAAACTTCATTTTCTGGATAAATTCAGTTTTTACCTTGCCGGAGGAACAGGTTTGGCGCTGCAATTGGGACACAGAAAATCCGTTGACTTTGATTTTTTTACTAAGGTTGAATTTACACCTGATGTTTTGGCTTCCGTTATACGGGAGCATGGAATACCCTATATTGAAAGAGCAAAGTCATTTGGAACTTTGCACTGCATACTTGGCGGCGTGAAGACATCTTTTATCTTTTACAATGAACCGCTTTTGCACGAATTGTTGAACTTTAACTCTTTTAGAGTTGCCGAATGGAAAGACATAGTGGTCGAAAAGATGAGGACCATTTCTGAGAGGGGACAAAAGAAAGACTTCTATGATTTTTATATGGGGGTTAGCAAATTAGGTATTGAATCTCTCTGTGATCTCGTGAAACATAAATTTGGTAACAGAATCAATTACTTTGTTCTTCTGAAAGGGTTAACCTATTTTGAAGATGCGGATCGGGGAAAAGAAGATCTGGCATATCTTGGGGATTCTGTAAGCTGGGACGCAATTAAATACTATTTCGCAGGGCATGTAGCTGATTTTGAAAGGGCTTTTACGAAGGCGGATAATGAATTCTAACGCCAAATATGCCGGACTGAGCATTCAAGCAGCCGAAATGGCTCTCTACCATACACTTGGAAAATTACCTGAACCTCAACTTACCCACAGATTTTACTGAGTATCCCAAAAAAGTTATAGAAATACATTCCTGTTCACATCAAATGTTGCAGCCAGGAAACAGTTCCTGCTTGTTTGATGCTTACTACAACCTTTCCATTCTGTACGCAAATACCAACCAAATTGACAACGCCATTTCTCTGTTGGAAAAAGTAGTCACCCTGCAATCCCATGATGCATCTCTCTATAACAACCTGGGTGTTTTATATTACAAAAAAGGTATGCGTGGCGATGCAAGGGCGTGCTTTGAAAAGGCGTTAGCGTTAGACACTGGTTACGACGAGGCTCGAAAAAACCTTGAAAAGGTATTAGGCAACCGGTGACGATTAGAGACTTGAGGAGTTGAGGAAAAATACGCCTCAGATTAAATACGCCCAAAAGAACGAATTTATAATCAGATTAACATCTGATTGAATATGAAGTTTATATCCTTCAATCTGCTGGGAAAACGGTTGCTAAGTCTGTAGGTAATACCAACTCGAACAATGAAATAGGTATTTTCTTCAACAGCAGTATCTTTGTTCTGCCCACATTACAACTTAAGTATACCCCGTAAGCACTTCTTTTTTTTGTAAATATTACAATTGCTTTAGGTAGAATTTACAACAATTCCGGTGATACAAAGGTGTTTATAGCCGGAAAAAGAAAAACAAATAAGCTTAACCATCGTACACACAAAGAGTTACTGCATTGCATCCCGGCTTTTTTAAACATTTGGCACTCTCCTTGCGATTGTTACACACAAGCTGTTTACCTGTCTATAAGTTAATAGACCGGTTAGTAGGCCGTTAGTTTACGAAGAAGTGGTATATCGCTACTATGATGTAATTTTTCTAAAATATTTTTGATAATACACCATGAGATCATTGGGAGAAGGACATGTCATTCGAATGGAATGAGGACCTCACAACGGGGATCGCGGAGATAGACAACCAGCATAAAGAGATATTCGGACAGTTAAACGTGCTGCTTGATGCGATGGACAATGGGAAAGGGCGAGTGGAAATAGACCAGGTGCTGGAGTTTTTGGAGGATTACGTTGCAACACACTTTCGTGACGAAGAAAGCTTCATGAGTGAACATTCATACGACGGCCTGCCCTTGCAAATAATTGAACACTCACGATTTATAAAAGATTTTTATCAATTAAAAAAAGAACTATCACAATGCGGAAATACCCTCCACATGGTGGTAAAAGTGGAACAAACATTAGGCAATTGGCTGATAAATCACATAAAGATTGCAGACAAAGAAATGGCGATAGCGCTGAAAAGGCCGTCGCCACATAAAAGCCGTCGCCATAGGCGACATTATTTAACAGACAATCAGGTCTCTTTGGATATCCTATGAAACGAAAAACAATTCTTATAACCGGGGCAGCAGGCTTTCTGGGTAGCTACATTACCAATATCCTTTTTGAAGAGGGTTATCAACTAATACTCCTTATTAGGGGGAAAAACAATGTTGGGGCAATGGAGAGGTCTTTAGAGATTCTATCACAATTCGGCATGTCCGAATATGATTCCGGAATGTTGCAGGATAGTATTGAAGTTGTTGAAGGAGACGTGTCGGAGAGGTACTTTGGACTCAATGCATGGGATTATTTACGGCTGGCTGAAACGGTCGATGAGGTGTTTCACTGCGCAGCCATTATTAAATTTGACAGCGAATCCTGGGATATGCTTACGCAGACAAACGTGGTTGGCACGCAACACGTTGCAAGGTTCTGCTTAACAAGGAAAACCAAACGGCTTCACTATATCAGCACTGCTTATGTTGCCGGGAAGAGGCGGGGGGAGGTCTTTGAGTCTGAATTAGAGCAAAACCAGGAATTTAACAATAATTACGAACGATCCAAATTTGAAGCGGAAAGGTGCCTTTTTGAGATGCATAAGCAATATAAGTTGCCCTGCACCGTGTACCGTCCCGGTATTATTGTTGGAGATACGCTCACGGGATTTACAAAAAACTTTGATAATATTTATGTATTTGGGAAGAGCTTATGCCGTCTTAAAGTGCACGCATCGAGAAGTTTTCAGGGACAAGACGGCGGTACTCTATGCAAAACACACACCTCACTTGAAATCCCAGGGGATAAATATAGCACGATCAACCTGGTACCCGTAGATTACGTTGCCAGCGCTATCGTCGCAATTTCTATGCGCAGGGAAAGCATCAACAAAACCTTCCACATCGTGAACCCCTCTCCACCGACGTTGGGGGAGCTTGCGGTATGGATGATGGCTGCCACGGGTTTTTATGGCGTCAAAATAGAGCCGATATACCAGTTCCAAGACCGCAAACAAACCCTCCGTGAAAGGGCTTTTTTGCAGCGGATAGATTCATTTCTGCCATATCTGCTCGGTGAACCCTGTTTTGATTCGGCAAACACACAGGATTTGCTGTGCGGGACGGGGGTCGAGTGTTCAATGATTACTGGCGATTTTATCAATAAGTGTATACAATATGCCGTTGCAGTGGACTGGGGAAAGAATGACCCAAATAAACCGTTGACCCTGTGCGAAAGGCGGAACTAGGCTTTTGAAAAGGGTGCAGCCGCTCAAAACACGATAATTGACTTGCCGGAGATGGAAAAACATAAAGCAGGTTGTCCCTCCAGGGCTAACGAAAAACAAACACCCTTTTTTTCTAACATTAAAA
>CAYHFB010000001.1:42809-48060 GCA_964355695.1 uncultured candidatus Brocadiaceae bacterium | reverse complement strand
AAAAGAAGTTCGATGATGAGTACTCTGATGAAGCCTGATTTACCTGTCCTCCTGACGAAGGAAGGATGGCCTGCCGATGATTATCCTTATACCGATAGTCATTTATGGATAAACTCTAAGAATAAGGCTGTTTTCAGGCCGAAAGAGATAATTTGTCTTGGAATTAAGCACGGGATTGGCATGTCAGGGGGGCGTTGGCATGACACAACCAACCAAAGGGATATGCGAATGTACAAAGAAAATAAATTGAGCTTGCTGAAAATTGTAGGAGAAGAAAACTATGAGTTTTATCGAGCAATAGCAGGTGAGCTATCTTCTATATCTGGTAAATAAAAGAGCAATAACGCCTAAAAACACAATTAGCAATGAGCCTAAAATAAATTCTTCCTGTGATGTCATAATGTTTATTTAGGTAAAAATCTTATAAGAAATCGTCCAATTAAAATAACATGACGATGTCCGCATCTTTCTGAAAAAATTAAATCTCGTATGGTGATATCTTTACATAATAATCCATAACCGAATACTCTAAACCAAAATAATCCTTGAGTAGAATAATAACAAAATATTGAATTTGTGTTCATAATCTAAATTTCTATATTAAAGAGGTTTGGGACAACGGTTAAATGCTGCCCGAAATCTTTTATGTACGACCCTTCGCCTAATCCTAAACTATAATAATCTTTAAGAATTGTCCCTTTGAGAATATTGTCCCTTGCTGATGAATTGCGAACCTTTAATCCTATATCCCTTCTAACATAACTAAAATGATGCATAAAGTGGCTAAGCTCTATCACATCGGTCTCGTTTACTCTCCGAGTAGGGTCAACATAAAACGGATACGGAGTATTGCCTGCTTTGGTATGTAGGAATAATTTGTGAATGAACGGAACGTAATACCCCTCAGGGTTTTTTAATCGTAATGTTGGCCTCTTAAAATATGTTATCATTTTAGACACAGATCCATTGTGTCCTGCGGAGATGTAAGCATCTTTTGCCTTACCGAAATCTTCGAAAAGCTCGTCGCAATCAATATTTAGGAAATGCGTACATCCATGCTCCTTCGCTATCTCTAATCCTAAATTCCGCTTTGCGGTCTCATTTACCATACCAGTTTTTTTAAGATCAGGCGTAAATTTAGCATAGGTAAACACGGTGTGGGAAAAAAGATTTTCAAGGAAGCCTTCTGAAAACAATTGGTATTCTATTTTTTCTCCATAGTTCGAAATATCCTGAGTGACAAAGATAATTTCATCGACTTCTCCAACAAGACAGTTTAATGAGTATGGTAGTAATTCGGTGGAATCACCGAAGCAATTATATATCGCACATAGTTTATTCATCCTCTTCCTATTATTAAATTTTCAGAACTTTGGTAAATGTCGCGATATAGCCCAAACTCGGCTGCGTAATCTTGAATTTCTGCCTTCAACGCTTGATTCAAATTCCACTCGATACAGAGAAGCCTTGTGTGAGATAAATCAATTTGTTTGAGTATTTTTAAGTCGTTTCCTTCCGTATCCAAGGAGATAAAATCAAACAGCGCGGTATTACCTAAAAGTAAGGTCCGATAATCTAAAACAACAACTTCTGTTTCAGTAAATTTAACTCCCGAACGTCTCCATTTTTCTGTTTCTGAATAATCCAATGAACTTAATAAAGAAAAATCTGACTTGTCCGATAAGTGATGGCCCGATTCGTAGAATTTCATCTTCCCGCAAGTGTCACTTACAGCCACGTTTATACATCGCACGTTCGGATTGTCTTTGTGAAGTAATTCAAGTGCCTTAAAAGCTTTAGGAGAAGGCTCAACCAAGGTTGCTGACCAACCAAGCTCAATCAGTCGCAAAGCATTGGAAAACTTTTTGCCATCGTTTTCGCCTATTGAAAGTAAATTTCCTTTGTAATCACCAAAGTAATTTAAAATATATTCCTGTTCTTGATTTTGGCTGTAATTCATTTTGAGTTTTCTATTTTGTCGGCTTCTGAATCCGAATTATGGTTATATTGAAATATTATTTTGTCTGTATGAGATTCGGTTTGACAATGCGATAAAACCTTTTCCATCCACGCAAAATCTTCGGCATTATTAATATCAGAAAACGGATAAATACGTGCAAATTCACTCCATACAGGGCAAATGTGCCATGGCGGACGCTGTATTATACGCTCAGGCGTGGCCTGCTCGTTAAATCTGTTGGATAAACTCATATTTACCAAGCCCCAATAGTCAGTTAGCTTAAATAAACTCCTAAATGTAACCACATGATTATTTTCGGAACACAAGGATAGAAGTGTTTTTACATAATCTGGAGAAATAGTGTCATCGTCGTCCAAAAAACATAGATATTTCCCCTGCGCCTTTCGAACAAGTAGTTCTCTTTTTTTTCCAATAGACAAACCCCCGTCTAAAAAAGACGTACTATCATCCGACAATACCTCAATGTATCCGACAGTAGGAAATGTAGAATGAATAGCAAAAGCCTGTTTATACAACTCTTCACGAATTGCGAGTAATTTATTTCGCCTACTGGGGATGCTTGGGATTAAAATAGATAAGGTGTTCATTTTATAAAATATGATATATTGGATATAAATTGGTATTCTGGCGAATAATTAACAGATTCAAAGTATTCTTTACAAGCATCTCTACACCCCTTTAATTGCCAGTCGTCAATAATTACTATACCGCCAGATATTACTTTAGGAAATAGCCCTTTTAAGCAAACGTAGGTAGAATTATACAAATCCCCGTCTAATCGAAGGATAGATATTTTCTCAATTTCGCTTTCAGGAATAGTATTTTCAAACCAACCCTTATGAATTATTATTTTTGACAATTCAATATTTGCTGACATTAGGTTACCAATAACATTATCAAGCGTAATAGAAGTTGCCCCCGTTGTTTCTAAAGTTTGCTTCCCCGGTGCAGGTAATTGAGAAATCTCCTGTTCGCTTAAATATCTAATCCCAGGCATCTGGTCATCTCTATTGGAAGGAAGCGGTATTCCTTCAAATGAATCAAAAGCGTGAATATTTTTGTGCGGTGCGCCGGTTGCCATAGCTATTATTTGCGCCCCCGCTGCTACTCCACACTCAACATAGTCTCCTTCGGCATCTTTCATTTTTAAGGCACACTCATACGAAAACATTAAAGTTTCCTCACTTGAATAAGCTATTTGCTTGGCAAAAGTTAAATTATTAGCTACCATATTGGATATAAGTTTTATCGGTTACGTCTTTGCGTGCTGCTATAACACCATAATCAAATAATTTAACCCCGTAATAGTAAAACAGAACTGAATTACAACTCTGGTCATGCCGTGCTGCAACAAATCCCTCCCTTGTGCTTGTTCCATTATCGAAACTGCCAAGCTTAGATTGTTTGAGTATTTCGTTAAGAATCAGAATTGGCTCAGGCTTGGTAAAATCAAATCCTATTGCCCCACCCCATGAGTTCTGAATGGACATCAATAGTGCTTCGCAGTCAAGATTTGTTACAGCCAAATCTGTAATATACTTATATAAAGGGTGTCCTAAATTATCAAAAGCAACAATTCCCTTATCGGATAAAGAGAATAAGTCAAAAGGGTTTTTTATTATTCGCATTGTACTGTCTAACCACCAAATCCTTTTGTAGCCAGCCGCATACCCCTGCAGTATAAGGTCGTATTTGAACTTGTAAGGAATTTCTGAATGTGGCGTTACCCCATCAGGGTAAGATTGAAAAATCCATTTGTCGCAATTTCCTGCAATATCTAAGGTTGCAATTAATCCTTTCTGAATTTCTTCATACTTATCACGACCGTTAATTGCTAAAGAAATAATTAAATCCATCAGTATTGCTTATTAGTTGTTTCGTATTTATAATGATACATCGGTTGTTTTATGATTGATTCTGTTTTCAAGTATTGGTTAATACCGTCGCTGTAATACTTATCCTCTGCGTTAGATTTATCAGGAAAACCAACCAAAGTGGCTATGTTTCTTTTAACTGCCGTAATATGATTGGTTTTGCGAAGATAAAAAGGTTTGCCATTTTCTGTAATTGTTATATTCTCGTAATCCTTAGATAACCTCCAGCCAATTTCCTTCGCCCCGTTAGTTGTCATTGTTCCGCAAATAGAAACACAATCAGGATTAGATTCTAAGGCGGTCAACAGTTTAGAAATATAATAATCAGGAACACTATCGTCGTCATCAATGAATACAACATATTCTCCCTGAGATAGATTTAAAAGTTCTTGGCGTTTTTTCCCTGTGGATTTTTGTCTATTGTCAATATTGGTCAGAATTTCAACATCAGGCAATATTTGTTTATTAAGAGTATCAAGTAATTCTTGCAATAAATGATTACGGCTTTCTAACGAACAAATCAAAATACTCAATCTCATAATTTGAACCCTTGCGATTTATGTTTGGCAAATAAAGCCTTCCCCTGATCCCAATTATTAGCACTACGTCTGTATGTTTCATCATTATCTGCTTTGCCATTAGCAGGGTGACGATGTTCAAATTTCAATTGTTTAGCTTCCAATAACCAACCGTTTTCTTTACATGTCCAATATAAATGTTCATCAACAAACATTGATTTGTATTCAGGATGCCAAAAATATCCAAGCTTTTCGTATAAAGCACGGGTTATTATCGGTATTGTTAAAACAGCAACATGAAACGGCTGCAAGCAGTCGTCAACTTTCAAACAGCAAGGTTCGGTAATTCTTTCTCCAAATGCATCGACAATTAATTTATCCCAATTTTGAGGAGATTGAAAGTCATCGCTTAGATATAATAGTATATCTCCTGTGGCATATTGAGCAGCATTGTTAGTGGCTGCGACAACATTGTCACTGCCATTGCAAACAAATTTCCCTGAGAATATAGATTGGTATTGCGATAAAGTAGGGTCATCCACATCTACTGAAACAATATGTTCAATCTCATGTTCGCACGAAGATTTGACCATCCATTCAGAATAGGTTTTAAATGCCCTTTCAGGCCTGCCTCTGCTCGGATGAATTAAACTTATCATTTAAACAACCACCTGAATAAAGACCATTTTAACTTCGGCAAATCTTCCGGGTTATCTTCGCCCCGAACAATAGCATTTGACAGCTCATTGTCCGTGAGAATTAACGGAGTTATAACGCCACGAATTTTAACGTACAAAACATTAAAGGCTGCCGAAGAGCCAAACTTTCGAGATAAATTTTCGACTTTTTTAACGTGACCTAATTTTATTTTCATGGTT
>CAYHFB010000001.1:40252-42709 GCA_964355695.1 uncultured candidatus Brocadiaceae bacterium | reverse complement strand
CTTTCGAGATAAATTTTCGACTTTTTTAACGTGACCTAATTTTATTTTCATGGTTCGATTTTATTACTTATTGATTCTATTTCTAATTGCCTCATTAAAACTTTAAGTTCGCTTTTGTTTTTGATAATTAAAGACAATGAGCCTGCCTCCCTTTGGTAGCTTGAAAAATTAACCCAAGATAGTACCATGGGCGACTCACTTGCATATCTAATTAATATATATGTAATCCCTGTATTAAAACCCACTTCTTTGGTTAGTTTAAAGATTAGTGCTTGTGTAAAAAAATCATCCCCCTCTTTTATAAATTTCCAACCCAGCGATTCAATATCTTCTCGGTCAAGATATTTAACGCGAATGACACCTTCTCTGATTTCATCATCAATAACATCTAAGTCCCTAAAATCTAATATAGCAGGCTGCCAACTGGCGTCATATTCCTCATATTCAAATCCGACATAAAATTCTGATAATTCTGGTATGTAATATTTACTTTCCATTATGGTTTTATTTTAGATTATGTATATTTTTCGTTGATTTCAGGCAAAGGAAGATCGTGGTTTATATTATTAAATATCGCTATTAAAGATTTTTTTCTTGCATATAAAACGGACAATTTGATTTCTTCTATATTTTTACCATTGGTTATTATATCCTCATTTTCCCTGTATATCCTTCCATTACATTCTATTAAAAGATTAAATATACATTGCGAATAACCAGATGAATTAGTAGTCCAACTAACAAAATTAATAAATCTATCTATTTTTATTGGTTCCATATGAGTTTTTTTGGTATTTCAGGAAGGGGCAACATATTGGCAATTGCTTCGGATAACCTTTGGAGTACTTTTGTCCTTGCTGAGATAATTCTTATTTCAAGGTCAGAATAGGTCTTCATAGGATTCAAATTCATCTCCATATATTTCTCTCGAACTTTCGGGATAAGATAAGATTCTTTAAAGATAATCTCATCAGCTTCAAGTAACGCATTATAATAATACGTGTTTTCTTCTACCCCGGTACTTAAATCAAGGGATATCCATTCTGTGAATCTTTTTATTTCCATAATTTATTTATTACTTTCGGTTAAATACCCCCATATTGTAGGTGCGGTAGCGTTTGATTCTTCCCGTAATCTTTTGTTTTCCCTATAATCGGCCTGCCTGTGAGCATCAGAACAAAACTGTGACCGCTTTACTCCGGTAACGTCAAAATAAATACCGCAATATTGGCACTCGCAAAATATCTTGATTGGGTTAACTTTTCTCACTATACTGTATTATGCCGTACTAATAACTACTAATACCCAACAAATGTATAACAATTATAACGACATTTCCAAATATTTTTTAATTAATTATTTTAATCTATACCTTTGCTTTGAAATTAAATCAAATTAAATCATGGAAATTGCACAAGAAGCCAAAAAAGAACCAAAAGTTGTCGGACAATTAACCGATGAGCAGTTAGCCAAAATTTCAGGGATGAACCAAGAATATACCAAGCTAAAAATAGCATTGGGAGACTTGGAACTTAATAAACATTCTGTAATAAAACAAATAGATATCCTTCGGGCTAAATTCTTGGAAAACGAAAAAGCCATAACAAAACGCTACGGCAAAAATTCTGTAATTGATTTAAGAACAGGGGTTGTAAAAGATGGAAATTAGAAGACTAATAGTTGGATTGGACACCAAAAACGGTATGAATTATATCGTAGGACAATCCGTTTTGGATGGCTCACAGAAAATCCATTTGATAAAAAAAGAAGATGATTCGGTAAAAATATGGACAATTAATCCCAAAAACGAGGTTCAAATTTGGAAAGAGTTCAATATGTCAATGCCTTTAAGTTTTGAATATGACACCAATGCGTAGCCCTCACGGATTTTTAACAAGACCTTTGGGGGGGAAAAGATATGACAATATCATAAAAATTGGAGATATTGACTTTCTAACGAGTGTCTCCGAAGAAGATTATACAGCAACCAATAGATTTGCAGAGATAATAGAGCTCCCTGCGAGATATAATGGCGACATAAGGAAAGGGTCTGTATTAATTTGCCACCATAACACCCATAAAGTGTATAATACAATGATGGGAAAAAGAGCAGACAGTAGTAGTTATATAGCAGATAATTTATTCCTTGTCGAAGAAGGTCAATATTTCGCGTACAACAATGGTTCGGGTTGGATTTGCATCAACGGATATTGCTTTGTAAAACCAATTCCTGTAATCAAAAACACGTCAATTACAAAACTAATTGAAGAAGAGCCGTTACATGGAATAATGAAGTTTTCAAATCCTTGGTTAAGGTCAAAAGGAATTAATGAAGGAGATAAGATTATCTTTGCTCCGGATTCCGAGTACGAGTTTAAAATTGATGGAGAAAAACTATATCGGGTTTATGATTCGATGATAATATGTAAATTATAAAATTATGACAAATAACACTAA
>CAYHFB010000001.1:0-40152 GCA_964355695.1 uncultured candidatus Brocadiaceae bacterium | reverse complement strand
TGTGGATTAACTGTGGATTTAATCGTTTTTTATCTTTTGTATTATGTTCTATTCGAGACCGTGCTTAATGGATTGAGAAAACGCAAAATATTCTATCTCGGAACAAAAGGACTTGATGGCTTTAGGCGGAAAATCTTCGGTAAACACGTTTATATCGCAGAAGCAGTTATGAAACTATGTGCGGTAGGGGTGATAGTATGGCTAAAGCTATGAAGACAACGGAAAAAACAAAACAAAAGATTATTGATGCTGGCAGAGTAGCAATCGAGGAGCTTATAAAGGTCGCCAGAGAGCCTATTGTAACAAACTCGGAAGAAGATATTTCCGCTGACCGTTTAAAAAACGCAGCAGCAGCAAAGAAACTTGCAATATTCGATTGCTTTGAAATTCTTACCCGTATAGATGCAGAAGAACTCGCCTTGACAGAAGGCGAAGTTGACAATAGCATGGGTTTTGCGGAAAAAAATGTACGAAATAAATGAACGAATCGGAATCCATATTTTCTATTGTAAAAGACTATATCCCTAAAGAGGTTGTCGAAAGAGAAAACAAGAAAAATTCTTGGAAATACGGATACGATGAAAAAGAGGATATAGTCGTTATCTCTAAAACTGGAGAAATTGGGAAAATCTATAAAATTGAAGGCTTGCTTGTTGCCATACCGCCATGTTATGAAGGTGTTACAGAAGTTATAAAACGAAGTGATAAAAAAATTGAGCAATATTGGCAAAGACAAGAAGTTCCGCCAGAACTGCAAAGAATAAAATCTATCCACCAATGGAACGAAACTCCGCCAAACTTTAAACAAAAATGGAAACCGTTTATTGACAAACAATATGAGTATCGCGAAAACGGACTTTGGTTTATGAACAACGGAATTCCTACCTATATAACAGGCTCACATTGGTATTACCTGCAAGTGGCAAAAATAGATGTCGGCTATCCTGATTTTCGTGAAGCAAACAGAATAAAGTACATTCATTGGGAAGCATGCAGGGCGGATGAAAGGTGCTATGGACAAATATACACCAAGATAAGGCGTTCAGGACACTCCTTTGAAGCATCGGCAGACGCAATAGAAATCGGAACATCTTCTGCAGATTCACAAATAGGCTTATTGTCAAAAACCCTTGACGATGTAAAGAAAATGTTTACAGACAAGGTAGTTCCTATAAATACAAATCTTCCTTTTTATTTTAAACCTATCATGGAAGGTATGGACAAGCCAAAGACGGTTCTTTCTTATGCTGTGCCGGCAACAAAAATAACTAAGAAAAATATGCTTACCTCCTCCGATGGAGATGCAGTTGGGCTAAACACAACAATTACCTATAAGAGTTCAGAGGAAAATGCCTATGACGGAGAAAAGTTACAATACCTTTCCATTGACGAAGCCGGGAAGTATATAAAACCTGCCAACATTATAAATACATGGAGAATTCATAAAACATGCCTGAGATTAGGTAGCAGAATTATAGGGAAGTGCAGAATGGGTTCAACCGTTAATGCTCATAAGCGAGGTGGCGAAGGATTCAAAAAAATGGTTGAAGAGTCTGATGTAACCAAACGCAACGCCAACGGACAAACCAAATCAGGGCTTTATTCTCTTTTTATTCCAATGGAATGGAATATGGAAGGGTTTATAGATTTATATGGTATGCCAGTTTTAAGAAAACCTCAAACCCCTATTATGGGGATAGACGGGAAATTAATTAAAACCGGAGCAATAGACTACTGGGAAGCAGAAGTAGATTCTTTAAAAACAGACGCTTCTGCGTTGAATGAATTTTACAGACAATTCCCGCGAACATACTCTCATGCCTTTAGAGATGAAAGCAACGCAAGCATATTCAACCTTACCAAAATATACGAGCAAATTGACTTTAACGATTCTTTAATTATTGACCGGCATTTAACGAGAGGGTTTTTTCATTGGAAAGATGGAATTAAAGATTCAAAAGTTGTGTGGACACCTGACGACAGAGGACGTTTTTTGCTTGGGTGGATACCACAGGCTAATCTTCAAAACAGAGTTACAAAAAGAGGGGATATGTCTTATCCGGGAAACGAACACTTGGGAGTTCTTGCTTGTGACCCGTATGATGTAAGTGCCGTTGTTGGAGGCAGAGGTTCGAATGGCTCTTTACATGGTTTGACAAAGTTTAACACAGAAGAAGGCGTTCCTAAAAATACCTTTTTCCTTCAATATATTGCCCGACCACAAACTGCCGAGATATTCTTTGAAGAAGTTTTGATGGCTATGGTTTTTTATGGTATGCCAATTTTAGTAGAAAACAACAAGCCGCGGTTGCTGTATCACATAAAAAACAGAGGATACAGGGCTTTTAGCATGAACCGACCTGACAAGCAAAAAGAGAAACTGACAAAAACAGAACTTGAATTGGGTGGAATTCCTAACTCATCCGAAGACGTGAAACAAATACACGCCTCAGCCATAGAAACATATATAGAAAAATATATCGGTTTCGATAAAGAGGGAACATACAGAGAACCCGACCAAATTGGAGATATGTTATTTAACAGAACATTACAGGATTGGGCGGCATTTGACATGGACAACAGAGAAAAGTTTGATGCTTCCATCAGTTCAGGTTTATGTTTGATAGCCGCTAATAAGTACGCTTATTTGCCAGAACGCAAAGAACGCAAGATTATAATTAACCTACCGAGATATACAAACGAAGGTAATATAAGTAGGATATTAAGAAATTAAAGTAATTTTGTAAGCACTATGAGTTCAAAAATAGTTATTGACGTCCCATTATCTCCTTTTCCTGATGAAGCTGCATCTGATTCTACCAAGGCAACAAGGGAATATGGCCTGACGATAGGGCAAGCAATATCCTCCGATTGGTTTTTTAGGGATGGCGGAAGTTGCAGGTTCTATAATCGTGTAGCCGAGTTTCACAGGCTACGCATGTTTGCAAGGGGCGAACAACCCATTCAGCCATATAAAGACGAACTTGCTATTGATGGCGATTTGTCGCATCTAAACTTGGACTGGACGATAGTGCCTATAATCCCAAAGTTTGTTGATATAGTAGTAAACGGAATGTCGGAAAGGCTTTTTAAGGCAAAGGCGTTTTCGCAAGATGCCATGTCGCAAGCAAAAAGAAGCAAATATCAAGATATGATAGAGGGGCAAATGGTGGCAAAAGACGTGCTTAGTTCTATTCACGAACTCACAGGAATTGACCCGTTTGTTATGAATCCCGAAGAACTTCCTGCAAGCGATGAAGAACTTGCTTTATACATGCAACTAAACTACAAACCTGCCATAGAGATTGCCGAAGAAGAAGCTATATCAACCATTATGGAAGAAAACAAATGGTATGATATACGAAATCAGGTAAACAGAGATTTGGTGACTTTGGGAGTAGGGATGGCAAAACATGAATTTCTGCCGGGGTCAGGAGTTGAATTAAGGTGGGTTGACCCTGCTTATGTAATTCACAGTTATACAGAAAACCCTAATTTTAAAGATGTATTTTATTGGGGGGATGTAAAAACCATTCCCGTAACAGAACTGTATAAAATTAAACCCGACCTTACAAAACCCGAATTAGAAGACATCACTCAATACGGAAGTGCATGGTATGATTATTATGGTTCGCAACTAAACAATTCTATTTTCAGAAAAGACACCTGTACGTTGCTGTATTTTAATTATAACACTTCAAAGAAAGTGGTTTATAAAAAGAAGATTCTTGAAGGCGGCGGTTCGAGGGTAACTGAAAAAGACGACCAATTCAATCCTCCGGTAGAAATGATGGAAGACGGACATTTTACCAAAATGGAAAAGGCAATAGGCACTTGGTATAGCGGAATAATGGTTATGGGAACGAATATTCTGCTTAAATGGGAGGAGGAAAAAAATATGGTAAGACCAAAATCCGCTTCTCAACATGCTTTGCCGAACTATGTAGCATGTGCGCCAAATATGTATAAGGGAAATTACGATTCCTTGGTTAGGCGAATGATACCATCTGCTAATCTTATTCAGATAACACACCTAAAACTTCAACAAGTGGTTGCCAAAGTTGTACCTGATGGAATCTTCTTGGATGCTGACGGAATAAACGAAGTAGATTTAGGAACAGGAGCAGCATACAGCTCAAAAGATGCTTTGAGTTTATATTTCCAAACAGGTAGCGTAATAGGAAGAAGTTACACCCAAGACGGAGAATTCAATAATGCAAAAGTTCCTATTACTCAATTAACCTCAAATTCCGGTGCAGGCAAACTTCAAATGTTGCTTGCAAACTATAATCACTACTTAGACCAAATCCGAACCACCACAGGGTTAAACGAAGCAAGGGATGGCTCAACACCTGACCCGAACGCTTTGGTAGGTGTTCAGAAATTGGCTGCATTAAATTCGAATACTGCAACACGACATATTTTAGATGGAAGCCTTTCAATATTCAGAGGTATTGCCGAGGCACTCACATACCGAATAGCAGATATTTTAGAATACGCTGATTTTAAAGATGATTTTGCTAACAAGATTGGTAAGTATAATGTTTCAATACTTAACGAAATAAAAGATTTGTATGCCTCTGATTTTGGAATATTCATAGAAGTAAGTCCTGACGAAGAAGAAAGGGCGCAATTAGAAGCAAATATCCAAATTGCATTAGCACAAAAAACGATTGACTTAACCGATGCAATAGATATAAGAGAAATTAAAAACCTAAAATTAGCAAATCAATTGCTAAAGATGAAGCAGGCCAAAAAACAAGAGAGAGAAGAGAAGATGGAAATGCAAAAGCAAGCTATGATTGCCCAGCAACAAATCAAATCTCAGGAAATGGCATCACAATTAGCCTTGCAGAAAATACAAATGGAAACACAAGCCAAAATGCAAATATTGGAAGCGGAGTCTATGTATTCTGTGAAGACATTACAGGCGGAAGGAGAAATCAAGAAGTCTCTTATGGCAGAGGAATTTAGTTACAATATGCAATTGGCTGGAATCGAAGCAAATCAAATTGCTACACTAAACAAAGAAAAGGAGACGGCTAAAGACAAAAGGTTAGACCAAGCCTCGTCTGCCCAATCGGAATTAATAGCACAACGGTCACGAAACCTTCCGCCTAAGAAATTTGAATCGGTTAACGACACCATGGACGAACTGTTAGGCGGCACTAATTGGACATCATAAAAATTAAATATCACTATAATAAAATTATACTAATTTTGTAATCTAATTAAATTTAATCAAATGGCAGAAATTAAAGCAAGAATCCTTTCAGATATACCCGAAAAAAGTCAATCTGAAATAGAAGCAGAACTTTTGGCACAACATGAAGCAGAAAAAAAAGAAATAGTTGTTGAACCAATTGTTGAACCAACCACCGAACCGACAATTGACCTCAAAGACGAAGATGTTTTGTCATTTTTAGGTAAAAAGTTTAATAAAGAAGTAAAATCTTTTGATGACTTGGTTACAGAAAAAGAAATACTCCCCGAAGACGTTGGGGCGTTTTTGAAATACAAAAAAGAAACAGGCAGGGGGATAGAGGATTTTATTAAGTTGAATCGTGATTTTAATACGATGGACGAAACTACAAAAATCCGGGAATATCTTGCCGCTACACAGGAAGGGTTGGACGATGAAGATATAGATGCGATGGTAGCCGATTTGGAAGCAGACGAAGATTTAGATTTGGAATCTGACATCAGGAAGAAGAAAGTCGCAAAGAAAAAGACCTTAACCGAGGCAAAGAAGTTTTTTGAAAAACAACAGGAACAATACAAAGTGCCGCTTGAGTCAAGTCCGGCGCTTTTGTCCGATGAAGAGAAAAACGAATTTGAATCGTACAAGCAATATACCAAAAATGCCAAAACCGTAGAGGAAGAGCAGGAGCGAAAACGAACATGGTTTGACCAAAAATCAAACGAATTATTTACAGGAGACTTCAAAGGTTTTGAGGTAAAACTTGGGGATAAGGAAGTGAAGTTTTCGCCTGGAACACCTACTGAATTAAAATCAGTTCAAGCTTCTCCAATGAACTTTATAAACAGGTTCTTGGATGAAAACGGATTGATTAAAGACGCAGAAGGCTACCACAAGGCTTTATCTATGGCTATGTACGGAGAAAAATGGCTACAGTTTGCCTATGAACAAGGGCAGGCTGATAAGGCAGAGGGGTTTATGTCAGGTATTAAGAATATTAATATGGTCGAGAGACAAGCACCTAAAACCGTTACAGGCGGAGGCATCAAGGTAAGAATACTTAACCCGGATTAAGACATCGGTCTAAACGGACTAAAAAAATGTTTAACAATTAAAAAGTAAAAAAATGAGCGTATTAGCATCCCCAGGGTATCAACTACAGCCAAGTGCCGAGCAAGTTGCCCTTTCAACAAATTATATCAGTACTTTTGATTTTCTTAATCAGTATCTTCCTGATACTGACCAACAGGAGGTTCAGCGTTATGGCCCGCGTACCGTGGCTGAATTCCTTCGTATTTGCGGTGCAGAATTGCCTTCAAACTCTGACTTAATCAAATGGGCAGAACAAGGTCGTTTGCACACAAAATACACAAGTTGCACATCAGGCGCAGCAGCAAACTCGGATTCTGCAACTATTACAGTGAATGATTCAAACGTAACTGCAATTGCTTTCAGAGCAGGACAAAACGTTTATGTCTCTGAAAACTCAACAGGGTATTCAAATCACGGTATTATAACCGCCGTAGATACAACCTACAACACATTTGATGTAGCTTACTATGAAGGTGGCGGACAAACTTTTGGTTCGGCCGTAAACTTAACAGTTTGGGTATATGGTTCGGAATTTAAAAAAGGAACTGTCGGAATGGTTGGTTCTTTGGAGGCCGAAGATGAATTCTTTGACAACTCTTCTGTAATTATAAAAGACCATTACGCTGTAAGCGGAACTGACATGACACAAATCGGATGGGTTGAAACCCAAACAGAAGAAGGGGCGTTGGGTTACTATTGGTTCTTGAAATCAAAAAGCGAAACCCGTTTACGATTTGGAGATTACCTTGAAACAAAATTGGTTGAAGACGTTCCTGCCGAAGTAGGTTCTGGTGCTGCCAATGCGAGCCTTAACCCTACCTATGGAAACAAAGGTTCTGACGGTTTATTCTATACAGTAAACAATAGAGGTAACGTATGGGGCGCAGGTAATCCTACTACATTGGCCGACTTTGATACCATAATTGCCCGTTTGGACAAGCAAGGAGCAATAGCCGAAAACATGTTGTTCATCAACCGGCCATTCAGCACAAACATTGACGATATGCTTGCCGCACAAAACAGTTATGGTGCAGGTGGAACATCGTATGGTGCTTTCCCTAACGGTAAAGACATGGCATTAACCCTTGAATTTGATTCTTTCGTAAGGAGCGGTTACACGTTCCATAAGACCAACTGGAAATACCTAAACGATATAACAATGCGTGGTGGTTTATATGCAGGTGGACTTACAGGCGTTGTAGGTACTGTAAACGGATTGTTAGTTCCGGCGGGTTCAACAAATGTGTATGACCAAATATTAGGTTCAAATGTAAAACGACCATTTTTGCACGTTCGTTACCGAAAAGGACCCGGTGAAGACCGAAGGTACAAATCTTGGATTACAGGTTCTGCAGGTGGAGCATCCACTTCAAGCCTTGACGCAATGGAAGTAGAATTTTTGTCAGAACGTTGCCTATGCACGTTGGCTGCAAATAACTTTTTCTTATTCCGTTACGGAACATAATAACTTTACAGCACGGGGAGTACGCAATATTCCCCGTGCTTTTTTCAACTTTAATTAAATTAAATAAAATGGCATTTCAAGCAAAACAAAAGGCATCAGCCGACAAAACGTATAAGCTAAAGAGCAAAGCCGCTCCACTTAGCTTTATTTTACCATCAAGAAATACCCAGAGTTTTCCTTTATTCTACTTTGATGAACCTAAAAATTCAAACAGAGAATTACGGTATTGCCCTAACCAAAAAAGCCCATTCGTGGACGAACAGGTAGGAGTATTTAACTTAGCCCCTATTGTTTTTGAGAGAGGTTTTTTAACCGTTCCGAGAAATAATCCGGCGTTACAGGAGTTCTTACACTACCATCCTTTAAACGGAGTAAGTTTTGAGGTGGTTGATATAGAAAAGGATGCTTCTGTAGAAGTAGATAAACTTACAGCGGAGGTAGATGCCTTGGTAGCGGCAAGAGGATTATCCGTAGAACAAATGGAAAACATCACCCGTGTATTATTCGGGAGAGACCCAAGCAGTCTGAAAACCGCTGTTATGCAACGGGACATTTTAATCTATGCCCGACAGCACCCAAAAGAGTTTCTTAATCAGTTAGACGACCCGCAAATGGCTTTACAGGCAAACACAAGGGCGTTTTTTGACAGAGGGCTTTTGGTCTTACGAAACCAAAACAGAGACGTGTATTTTAATCTGACAGCAAATAAGAGAAAAATGCTTGCAGTACCTTTCGGGGAAGACCCATATCAGGCAACTGCATCGTATTTACAAACCGACGAGGGGATTGATATTCTTAAAATGTTGGAGAACGAAATGCAAAATACCTAAAACCTTTGTCTTCTTTTTTACCATACGTGGCGGTGAAAGTAATTTTGCCGCTTTTTTTATTTATTTATTTGTAATTTTGAACAAAAATAAGGTATGATAAATTCTTGCCGACAAACTGTACTCGCAATTTTGAATAAAAATAACTATGGCGTAATTACTCCGAGCGACTTTAATCAGTTTGCTCTCCAAAGTCAATTAGAAATATTTGAGAACTTTTTTTCTAAATACAATCAGCAAATATTCCTTGAAAATGCACGAAGAAGCGGAACAGATTATGCCGATTTATCCAAGGACATAGCAGAAGCAATAGAGGTATTTTCCGTTACCAATTTTCTAACACACTCTTCCGACAACATGTTTTACCTCCCAAGTTTATCAACAACGGGAGATACGTATTTTATGATAGGAAAGATACTGTGCTATACCACGACATTAGCATCAGGCGACACTTCATCAATTGTCGTAAATCGGTTGGTAGATTCAGTGGCCACGTTTACATCAGACGTAATATCAGCAAACGACATAGTAATTAATACATCTACAAATGAAGTTGCGAGAGTGGTTTCGGTATTAAGTGCTACGGCTATTTCTCTGACAGACAATATATTTACCTATGCCCCTGACGATTATGTTATTGTTTCAGCATCGCAAGTAAAAGAAGCCGAAAAGGTAACACACGGTAAAATAACAATGCTTAACACATCGTTACTAACAACACCAAATAATACATTCCCTGCTTATACCTTGTCGGGAAATTTGTGTACCGTTTACCCTTCAACAATAAATAGCATAGGAAAAGTTCAGGCACAATATTTCAGGTATCCGTTAGCCCCGAAATGGACGTATGTTACTTTAAGTGGAGGAGAACCGATTTTCGACCAAAGTGCTGCGGACTATCAGGATTTTGAATTACCTGCGGAGTACGAACCGTTGTTAGTTTCCAAGATATTGGGATACTGCGGAATCTCAATCAGGGAATCAGAAGTGGTACAATTCGCCAACTTAGAAGAACAAAAAGATAAACAACAATAACTATGGGTTACATTTCTCAATACGCCTATTATAATGACCCTGCGAACTACGGGAGTTATCAGTATGTTTCCTTAGAGGACATTGTAAAAAATTTCCAATTGATGTTTAGCGGAAACCACTCATTAGTAAACAACGAAGAAAGGTTTAAGATAATCTTCCATGCAAAGCAGGCAATTAAAGAACTAAACATAGACGCCTTTAAGGAAATTAAAGCCTTGCAGCTAAATGTAGATGAAAATTTACGGTTTATCTTGCCAAGCGATTATGTAAACTGGTGCAAGATTAGCCTTTACAAAGACGGATGGATACGCCCGTTGACGGAGAACATCCAAGTTAATTCCACAATTCAGTATTCCCAAAATACAGCCGGAACAATTTTGTTCGATATAAATGAAGATGTCATCTACGTTGACCCTTCGCGTTTAAATCAGGACAGACTTGATGGAGTTCAAAAATCTATTTACCTTAATCCGGGTAGTCCTTTGGATGGTAGCTGGGGTTGGTACGTGGATGGGAGTTGGTATTTTGTAGCAAACATAGGAACACGATTTGGGTTGAACACGGAAACCGCAAACTTTAATCCTACATTTCGAATTGACAATAAAAGTGGTGTGATAAACTTTTCATCTGACATGGAAGGCGAATCGGTTATTCTTGAATATATATCGGACGGAATGGAAAATGGTATAGACACAGATATTAGCATAAACAAGATGTTTGAAAAATACATTTATGCGTATATTAATTATGAAATACTTGATAAAAAATTGGGTGTTCAAGAATATATTATAAACAGAGCAAGAAAAGAAAAGTCCGCTCTTTTGCGTAATGCAAGAATCAGAATCGGGAATTTCAGTCCAGGTAAATTACTAATGGCGATGCGAGGCGACTCGAAATGGATTAAATAAATGGGGAAAATAACACGTAATTTCATTAAAGGGCGAATGGAGAAAACGACCGATGAAAGGCTAATTCCCCAAGGAACATACATTGATGCCTTAAATATCCGGCTTGGAAGCACAGAAGACGCAGAGGTAGGAGTAATAAGTAATTCCAAAGGCAACGAACAGCTTACTACATTACGATATATTGACGGCACACCTTTAAGCGACCAGGCAAGAACAATAGGAAAATTTGCCGATTCAGTAAACGAAACGCTTTATTGGTTTGTCCATGACCCCAACTTTTCGGTAGGGGCAACAGGTAAACTTGATATGATAGTTTCCTATAATGTCTTTACAAATATTCTTACCTATCATATTATAAGTATTGACGACGGGGATGGAATAAACACAACCTTAAATTTCAATCCACAGTATCTAATTATAGGCATTGATTTGGTGATACAAACCTCTCCGGCAGGACAAAGCGGATTGGTATATTTTACCGATAAATACAATGCTCCGAGATTTTTCAATAAAACCAGAAACTATGAAAATCCTGTAGGGAATATAGATGATTCTTTGTTGGAAGAAGCTATTCTTGTAATAAAAAAGCCGCCAACTGAATCGCCAGTTATTAACACGTTTTTAACAGGAGGGCAAGAAAATTTCATAGATACACGGTTTATTTGTTTTGCATACAGATATAGATACGAAGACAACGAGTATTCTGCTACCTCACAATGGAGTGAGCCTGCATTTACCCCCAATCCTTTTAACTTTAGTGTAGATAGTTACCTTAATGAGGGAATGACAAACGGCCATAATACGGTTCAAATAACATTCAACACAGGCGGAGCATTGGTAAAAGCCATTGACCTGTTATTCAAAGAAGCTGGAACTGCGACAATTAAAGTAATTGAGAAACTCAATAAAATAGAGCAAGCCTATTCGGACAATACAGATATAGTCTATATGTTCAACAACAGCAAGATTTTTACCGTTCTTCCTGAATATGAAATTCTAAGGCTGTACGATAATGTGCCAAGATTTGCCAAAGCTCAAACCATTATGGGCAATCGGTTAGTGTACGGAAATTACATTGAAGGGTACAATATGATTGATTCGTATGGTCAGCCTGTAAAGTTAGGTTATGCAGCGGACTTGGTAGAAGATGAAATTGGCGAATCAATATTGGCCGATACAACATCAACAGGGAATTACAATATAAACGGAGCAGAAACTGTACCAAATAGTGTTTTAAATATTGATTTTAGTGGATTAACGTTTCCATTACCGGCAGGTGGTTCTGTAAGTATAGATATTACAATAGAACATCAGCAATTTTCCTATAATCCGTCTATGTCTCCTGTAACCGACGTTGATGCGAGCATAACTGTTTCGTTGTCGTTTTTTCTGATTAACGAATATACTTCGCTTGCACAAATGGTAGCAAGTGTAGAATTTCAAGAAAGAGTCGGTATAGCAACAAATATTCAAACTGACCCTGCGGATTATTGCAATGGAGCAACATGGACGGACTATATAAACTGTTACCTTCCATCAACCGTAGGTGTATATTTAAAGTTTGCAAGTGGAATTTCGGCAGACGGACAACCAATAGCCGTAACGGTATCGGGCAATACCATGAAAATTCAATTCGTGGCGATGCGTTATGTGAACAGTATAACTGCCCCGACACAAAATGTTTATGAGTTTTACAAGGTATCAACAGCACAAGCGATTTATCAGGAAATAGCCAATCCGAGAAGCTTGCACTCTAACAGAGGGTACGAAGTAGGGATAGTTTATATGGACGAATTTAATCGTTCAACAACGGCTTTGGTAAGTACAAGTAACAACGTACATGTTCCATGTGGAAACTCTGCTTTGAAGAATTCTATTCAGGTTACTATTCCGTATGATAACATTGCGCCTGCTTGGGCTACACGATATAAATTTGTAATAAAAGCTGACCAAGAAAACTATGAAACCGTTTATACGAGCATTTATTTTGATGACCCTGATACAAATTCTGTTTACTTTTTATTGGAAGGAGAAAACGCTCAAAAGGTAGAAGTAGGAGATAGGTTGATAGTTAAGGCAGATTCATCAGGCCCAGTACAGAATTGCGCCTATGCAACGGTGTTGGAAAAGGAAGTTAAAAAATCTGGTTTCATAAATCCTGATGGAAACTTTACCGTTCCTGCTGGCGTTTATATGAAAATCAACCCGAACAGTTTTGCTGCTGTAAATACAGATACCGATGTCATAGCACCGGGGCAGAGGTATGAGTCACAGCGGAATGAGAATCAATGTCCTGTTGTTTACTATCCTGTAAATATAGAAACATCGCCTGGGGTATATGACTATAATATTCCAGCAGGCAGCAAAATACATTTGTTTTTTAGATTTGAGCGTAACGGTACAAGTATTGGGTCGGCTTGCGAAGAAAGAAAATATACCTACGACAGAGTATTTGTATCGCCTCAAACTTATGATGGTTTTATGGAGTGGTGGGATGGAGAAAATATTGCATCAACTCTAAATACAGGGACAGGAAATGTTATCAATTATTTTATTCCGGGACTATATCCTTATACAAACTTATTGGACTGTAACTTAGATGGGCATTTTCAGTTTCAGGAATATGTGCCATCAGGTCAAATATATTTAGCCGTTAATGGTGTAAGGTCGTGCGGAAATACGGTAAACAAGGCATCAAGAATATGGGTAAATATTGAAGTTTTCCGAGCTGAGAACATGTTAATCTTTGAAACCGAACCTTCAAACGCCTTACCTGACGTATTCTTTGAAAACGATTTATCTTTTGCGATAATTGACGGAGACCATCAAGGGAATGTTCAAGACCAAAGTTTTTACACTTCCACTCCTGCAATAATAGATACAGGGTTTTATAACTGTTTTTGTTTTGGCAACGGAGCGGAAAGCTACAAGATACGTGATTCTGTATCAGGACAAACATTCAACTTTGGAAACAGGGTAACATCGGTTTCGGCACAAGACTATAAAGAAGCGAACAGATTTGCAGATTTAACATATAGCGGAGTTTACAACGATGAATCGAATATAAACAAGCTAAATGAATTTAATCTTGGTTTGGTCAACTACAAGCCATTAGAAAGTTCATTTGGCCCTATACAAATTATTGACGGCAGAGAAACAGATATTCGAGTATTACAGGAAGACAAAGTATCGTATGTATTAGCAGGGAAAAACCTATTAAGTGATGCAGCGGCAGGCGGGGCAATTACATCTATTCCCGAAATTCTCGGAACACAAATAGCACGAATAGAAAAATTTGGCATAAGTTCAAGCCCTGAAAGTTATACAGTTTGGGGATATGATACCTTTTTTACAGACGCAAAAAGAGGTGCAGTTCTCCAATTAAGAGGAAGTTCTTACAACGAAGCCTTAACAGTTATTTCAGAGTTTGGAATGAGAACATGGTTCAGAGATATGTTCATAACCGATTTCAATACACAGAAATTAGGAGGATACGACCCTTACATGAATGAGTATGTTCTGACAACAAATGACATTTCACTTCCTGTAGAAGAGCAATGTATCGCTTGCGGAATGTCACAAACATTCAATGTGTATGGATATGAAGATATAGACTATTGTGTTGATGTAGGACAGGCAGTTGGTGAAACAGTAATTTCATGGATAGTTACACCAACGGGAACTCCTTTTGAAGTAATAGTATCGTATAACGGAACGGACACATCATCAGGTTCGGTTTCAGATGACGGGTTAGTAATTATTAATAAAGATTTGCAGTTTGTAGAAACGCTTACAATAACTATAATTTCTACAGGTGATATTCGCTTGGAGGTAACGGCAGGTTGTCCTGTTCAGGTAGAATTAATGATGATACAAGTTGGCGTTACCAACGATTCAGACGCAGGGGATTTTGTTCACAATCAATACAATTATATTGATGGAACATATATTTCGCCTACAACTTCAACCTTGGTTGCTTTTGCGTCAGGCACAGACAATCCATTGGTTTCTCAATATACCCAAACAAATGGATATGTCGGTACAGGAAATGTTCCAACGGTAGGTTCAATCGTAAGAATGATTTGCAATAACTTTGATTTTGATACCTATAATTTCGACACATCAAAAGACAGATTCCTATATTTAAGGTCAAATACGCTTTATGCAAATACCCCAACTGATATTGCAGCGTTATTGGCAGTTGCAAATGTAGCCACTCCGAATCAAGGGGGCGGAACAAATAATTATGCTGAATTCACCATGCCGGGAGGAGGAAGTTATATGTATCTTATTTGGGATTACAGAACTTCGCTTGGTGTACCACTCTGTTATTCTGTATCTTCTGTAGAGGCTTGTTGTGAGTGTGAAGCATGTTTGACAGAATGTAATGAGTATTTTATATCAAGTGGCGCAGGAACAGTAAGTTATAAAGACTGCTATACAGGAGAAATATTAAGTTTAACAGTAGCGGCATATCAGGGATACTTCTTGTGTTCTGATAGTGATTATATTCCATTCTTTGAGACAGGAGGTGGTACTATTCAGACAATAAGTGCCTGTGGTTGTGATAATTTTGTTGGTGAATGTTGGTATTTTGAAATAGTAATAACAGAAACCGCAGAGATAGATTACACGCCTTGCGGTGGTAGTCCGATATTAAACACATTTACACCGGGAGTTTATTTTTTCTGTGTTTCGGTAATACCAATCATAAATAGCGGTATTGTAACTATGAGATTTGACGTAAACGGGTGTCCGTAAGAAAATGGCAGCAAAAACATATACATATTATCTTAATTCGGTTGATTTAGATTCAGCAACGGCAATTTATATGGATGCCGCCTTGACACAAGTTTCTGTAGATGGATATTATCAGGCCGATAGTGTTGTAAGGCAATTATTAAACGGTGTATTGCAACCAGCCGCTTCGTGTGCAAATTGCGGATACCTATGCGGAGTACCCATAACACACCTTGGATATGACGAAGGTATTTTTAAAATAAGTATTGATTTAGGAACGGGAACGGGAGCGGTAATATTAAAGTTTGATGCGTTTACAAACCCAATAGGAGTAGTAGCAGAATTTAACAGCGTTGCTTACAACAAGGTAAGTTCACCTGTATATGGTTATTTGGCCGCACCATCAGGGCTTGCTAATTATATAGGAGATTATTATTTGGACTGCGGATTGGTAGCGGACAGCCCTTACACTTTACAAGTATATCGGTATAATGGAACTAACTTTGACTTGGTAACAGGGGATACGGATTTAATCACGATAGGAGCATCGCAACTTAATCTAACTATAGCAGACCCAGGAAACTGTGTTATGGTAATACCGAAAACTGTAATTTCACCATCTGTGGTGAATATAAGTGTTATTTGCGCTTGCCCTTCTCCTGAATTTGGAGTAGAAGTTTATTGTCCTGCTGCGCTGACAAGTTTTGATAGCAGCATACGATATGCGGACGAAGCAGGTGCATGCGGAATGGTGGTTGGGATGACAACGTATTATGTTGCAAACGTAAACGGAACTCCCGGTGGTGATTTAGGATTATATGATTGGGTTTTTTCAGACGTAAACGGACAAAATATTTTGCCAGATGGGTTTTATTTTTGTTCTACCGTTTTGCCTAATCCGTATAATTGGTATAGAGTAGCAAACGGAATAATTGTAGAATTCGGAACTTGTTAATAGATAAATAAATGGAAGCGACACTAACTTTTTCACCGCCAATACAAGGATGGCCTTCTTTCTACTCATATCAACCCGATATGATGATTGGCATGAATAACTATTTTTATACCTTCAAAGGAGGAAACCTTTACAGGCACAACACGAATGAGACCCGAAACAAATATTACGGAGTTCAATATCCAAGTACTATAAAGACAGTATTCAATGAAAACCCTTTGGACAGCAAACTTTTCAAAACGATTGTTTTGATAGGAGATAGCCCATGGGATGTAACCGATTTATACACGGATTTACAGGAAGGGTTTTTTATAGAGAGTGCTTGGTTTGCTTTAAAAGAAGCGAGTTACTTTGCATTTATAAGAAATAGATCCGTTGTGCCTGCTTCACCTGACGAGTATGCGTTGAGAAGTTTGAGTGGAATAGGAAGGAGTTTGGCAGTTACAGGTGCAGCGGCAGCAACACATATCGAGTTTTCTATCAGTCCGCTAATTTCAATTGGTTCTATTATAAGCGTTGGAGATTACTTGTACTTTGCCGTTCCACCTTATACAACACCTGTGTTATGCGGATTAATTACAAATGTGGTTCAGGATTACCCAAACGGAGATAATTATATAGAGGTTAATACGACTGTTACAGGAGGAAGTGTACCAACAAATCAAACTGATTTTATGCTGTTTATGAAAAACACAACGGCAGAGAGCCAAGGGCTGGCGGGCCACTTTTGCACCATAGAGCTTGAAAATAATAGCACTTCCAAAATAGAGTTATTCGTGATTTCTTCAGAAACAATGGTATCATTCCCGAAAGTATAATTATATTTGCCATGCTATTCAGTTTTGAAAATATTAAAAATTCCCTTCCTATTGCATTGTCATTTGTGGATTCTCCACGACTGAATAGCCTTTGCAATACGGAAGGATTTTTTAAAATGAAACAATTGCAATTAGATTTGGAAGTTTGGAAAGATGTAAAAGGGTATGAGTGGTTGTATCAGATAAGCACTTTTGCAAGAGTAAAGTCATTGGAAAGACGAATTAAGAATGGTGATACGTCTTATATGATTTTAAAAGAAAGAATTTTAAAGGCTTCTATTGATAGTAAGGGGTATTGGAGTGTTAATTTAAGTAAAGAAGGTAAGGCAAGGGCGTATCGAGTTCACCGTCTTATGGCAGAGGCCTTCATTCCTAATCCTAAAAACCTACCAATGGTTGACCATAGAAATGGTTTTAGGCACGATAATAGGCTTGATAATTTTAGATGGTTTACTAACAGGCAAAACGTATCACAGGGATATTTGGCAATTAAAACAACAAGCCAATATACAGGCGTTTGTTGGTTAACGAAAGCTAAAAGATGGATGGCTTCAATTTATTTTGAAAACAAACAGATAGGATTAGGGTGGTTTAAAACAGAATTAGAAGCGCATCATGCATACCAAAGGGCATTGAAAGAAATTAACGAAGGAACATTTGTAACTGTTCCGAAGCGGACAGAAACAAGCAAATATCTTGGTGTATGGTGGTTTGAAAGGAATAAAAGGTGGTCTTATACAATAAGACACGAAGGCAAGCAGATAGTTAGTTGTCGGTTTCATACCGAACTCGAAGCCTACGAAGCCCGACAAGTCAAACTAAAAGAACTTTTTCCATGACGATACGCCCGTTGATAGATACAGACTATGAAACCCTTTGTGGATTTTGGAACGACTGGGGATGGGTTGCTCCTGAGAAAGATTTTTTACCAGACATGGGAACGGGTGGCATAATGATTTTGGATAAAGAAATTCCTATTTGTGCAGGATTTATTTACGCAACGAACTCAAAAGCATGTTGGATTGATTGGATTATTTCAAATAAAGAGTACCGACATAAAGAAAAAAGAAAAAAAGCAATAACTTTGTTGGTAGATTCATTGACAAACATAGGTGTTAAAAGCGGATATAAATACATGTACGCTTTACTGAAACACGAAGGATTAATTAAAACATACGAATCCCTTGGG
Source organism: uncultured candidatus Brocadiaceae bacterium (assembly GCA_964355695.1). Lineage (GTDB taxonomy): Bacteria > Planctomycetota > Brocadiia > Brocadiales > Brocadiaceae > JACVXV01. Next base: position 21,923 of record CAYHFB010000001.1, on the reverse strand, counting down.
TATTTCAAAGGAGATTCGGCAACAGAAATGATAAAGGTATGCCAATAGCTACAACAGCGGCAATAGGTCTTGGATTGACAGCCGCAACAACAGGTTTCTCTTTTGCGCAAGCATCAAAACAACGAAAACTGCAAAAAGAAGCAGAGAACGGAGCCGCAAATGCAATGCAAGAAGCCCGTAAAAAATTGGAAGTTAATTTTTATAAGGGGTTAGGTATTGCCAAAGAACCGTATCAGATTGAACGGGATGCTTTAATTTCGGCGGGGGCGCAATCTATTCAGGCAGGTGTAGAATCAGAACGTGGTGCGGCAAGTGTAGCAGGTCAGATTCAAATGGCACAAAACCAAGGTCAAAGAAATATTGCTTCTGCTATGGGTAACGACATTATGGGATTGAATAAGTTGGTTGCAACAGAGGAAGGAAGGTTAAGAGATATTGGAGTAGGGTTAGATTTAGGAACGGTTGAAGGCGCGCAGTTAGCAGCACGAAACAATAATATGTTAGCAAATCAGTCTTTTATGCAAGGCATGGAAGGGGTAACATCTTTGGCAGGACAGGTTGCTAAATTGCCTGCTTTGTATCCGAATACAGGAGTTAATCCCGCAGAACAAGCATACAAAACGGCTGTATCTACAAATGCTTTAGACCCAAAATTCACAACTAACGGAACACCTATGTCTTACGCAGAAGCACTTTTAGCATCAGGTATGAACGAGGCGGATTTCCTAAAACTTTTAACAACGCAGCAAAAGGAAATAGGTTTAAAAAATTATAAATTTCCAGTTTCAGACAATTCAATTGATGGATATTAAAGATGCCAACCGAATTTTATAAATACGCAGAGAAGCAGGCAGACAGTCAGATAGATTGGTCAAAGATTGGTTCTGACATGACCAAGGTGTTGGCCGATGAAGCAAAAGATAGGGAAAATAGAAAAGCAGCACTCGAAGCGGCAACACAGGAAACGATTAAAAAAATAGGTGATGTGAAAATTGGCGAAGATGCCAATATGAACGAGAAAACACTTACTGCCGCCCATGACATAACACAAGGGTTATTGCTTAATAACAGGCTGCTAAAATCAGGCAAACTATCGCCAAAGGATTATTCTGTTTTTATAGCAAACACCAAGACCGGAACAGAGCAAATCTTCAAAGCACAGGAGCTTTTTCAGAAGGATGCTGCAATGAAAAAAGAACGGATGTATTCCAAAGACCCTGCAAAAAAATCACAACAAGCAGAATGGACTTCGGCAGCATTTATAGAAAACTTTGCAAACAACAATTGGAAAATAATCCAAGACCCGAAAACAGGAGTTGTTAATCTTGCTATAATGAAAAAAGGGAAAGACGGTGTTCTTGTTCCTTCCAATGAAATAATATCAGCAAGCAACCTTTATAGGGCAATACCTCAAAAATATGATTACTTTCAGTCTGCATCGGCAGCACAGACCATAGCAAAACACCTTGCCCCCGTTGTTATTGAAACAATAGAAGCAGGTAAGCTAAACGATAGAGGCGTTAAGATGACGATTGACGATGCCTTGCAAACCACCAATACAAGGGGTGTAAAAGGCAATACAACTTCAATGGATGCCTTATTAGCTTCGGTTAAATCTTATACCGAAAGCAACCCTGATAATGTAATGTCAATACTAACAGAGGACATTGGAACGTATAATTTGGTATATTCCGAAGAAGAATATAAAAAAGACCCTAACCATAAGATTTTAATGGTTATGGACAATACGGGTAGGTTTCAGCCACAACTGACAGATGCTCAAAAGAAGGAGGCGGAGGATTATCTTATAACACAAACCAAAGCAGCAGTTCACCAAAAGATTAGTACTGATAGGGTAGATTTAACTGATTTTAGTGCAGAGCAAAATAGGCGGGCTAATAGCGCACAGGCACTTGACAGAGAAAAATTTGAATATCAAAAATTACACCCAGAAGGAAAAGGAGAATCGAGTTACATTGATGAATGGGCTAAGTATGTTGACGGAGCGTGGAATTGGAAACAGGACGCGAGCAAAGATTTGTCCGCACATCCTGAGAATGAGATTAAGGAACTTAATACCGCTTATGGTAAATTCGGGTATATCTTCTTAGTACAGTATGACGAGGAAGATAAAAAGAAACCTATAGCTATTAATGTGGTGAGTGACGGAAAGACAGTCCAAACTTTTGACTACGGGAAGAGTATAATGAACAACATTAAGAAATACCTAATCGCTGATAAAGCAGGAAAAGACAAGGAATTAGAAGATTATTATAAGGGAGGATTATTGAGTGGAAAGAAAACTGCACCTGCAAATCCAACACCTGCAAATGACCCATTAGGGATAAGATAATGCCAGACGGACTATTAACATTAGAGCAATTTGGGCAGAAGCTAAAAGCCAAGTATCCCCAATACAAGGATATGCCTGATTCAGAATTAGCTGCAAAAATGCTTGCGAAATATCCTGAATATAAGGATATGGTGATTACTGATGTAAAAAAAAAAGAACAAGTTACGGCGTCACCTACAAAGGATGGTTCTTCGGGTTCAGAAGGAACTCCGAATAGTCCGCTTGCAACTAATCAACCTTTATCTTGGGAAAAAGCAATAGCATCTCCTATTGGAACACCGCCTAAGAAGCCATTACAACCAATACCTGCCGAACAACCAACAGAAGCACCATTTATCCCCCAACAGCCGTTAAGCGAAATAGATAAATCGCTTGATACGCCTAACGTTGGAGAGATACAGCCAACGGAAAAGGTTATTCCAACCAAACCAATAGTAACACCCAAAAGAAATTCTCCCGAAGATTTTGGAAAGGCACTAACCGCTATTACACCTGAACTATTAAGTGTAGCCGAAGAGACCGTTGTTCCGGAACTCAATAATCAATTTAATGACTTTGAATTCAAGTTTGAAGAAAAAGGAAGTGGAAATGCCATGAAGGTGACTGCGCCAAACGGAAAAACAATGGACATTCGCCTTACCAAAGACGAGGTTGTTCAATCAAAACAGTTACAAGATTTTATTCGTGCCAATAAAAAAGAAGATTTATTTTCTAAGTCTTTGGCAAATCAGGATGCCTACAATAAAAGATTCCTTAACGAAAAAGAAATTGTGGCTACCAATCAGTTACTCCACATGGAGCAACGCAGCTATCAAAAGGGTTTAGAGGAATTAACCTTGATGCCTTTTGGAGAAGAATACGATGCAAGGAAAGCTCAATTAGAAACAAAACATAAAGAGTTAGAACAGGATGAAATAAAACTACAGCAGAACATAGGCAAGTATATTGCTATGAAAGCCGAACAAGGAACTACTTCGGGCTATTTATGGAATCAGTTGCTTGGAGGATTTACAGGCGCAGCATCAGGACTTTATGGGCTTGCTGTGGATTACTCAGAACCATCAGGACTTTATGCGTACGCATTGGCATCTTCTCGACATGGTCCTAACATGTCCGACAAGGAGAAAGATGCCATAAAAAAACAAATAAAAAAACAAGATTTACCTATAATACGCAAATCATTAGATTTTGCAAAAGACCAAACTGTAACAAAAGAATACGAGCAAAACGTAGGATTTGTAAAAGGTGCAATCGGAGGACTTGTAGGGTCTGTTCCTGCAATGTTAGCAGCCGAAGGGATGCCACTTGTTATGTTTGCTCAAATCGCAGATGGGTTAGACCAGGAAATGGACAAGAACCCTGATTTCGAAAACGTATCTGAAAACGAAAAACTACTTATTAAGTCGCTTATTGGAATACCGGGTGCGATGTTAGAATATTATGGTTTTAGGAATGCTGTAGCAAGCAAAGGTTTGTTAAACGATTTGGTTTTAAGTGCGATTGGCAAATCTACCAAAAACACAACGGCAAGGTCATTTAAGGAAATGGTCGAGCAAGACATTAAAAATAGGATTGCCAAAGGCGCATTGATAATGACTGCAGGCGGATTGGCAGAAGCCGAAACGGGTGCATCACAGGAATTTGTTGATATTGGCGTAAAGGAAGTTTATAATGCTATCAAGAAAAAGGAGATGTTTGAAACGCCCGACAGTTTCTATGAAGGTGTAAAGCAAGTAGCTTATGCAGGCGCACAGGAAGCGATTGGTGGTTTAATATTAGGCGCACCTTCCGCAATAAGCACAGCCTATAAATCCAAAGATTATTCCAAACTTTCCGACACAGAATTAGAGGTTACAAGGGAAACAATTAATGACCCGACAATAGGGCAAGCTGTTGAAACATCGCTTCAAATTAAAGTTAATCAGGGAGAATTAACCCCTGACGAGGCTAAAGAACAATTAGACAATTGGAGAAGCACAGGCGGCCTTATTAACAGTCTTCCTGATGGATTAACAACCGAACAAGTAAAACGAGCTTTACCTGTTTTGCAGAAGATACAAAAACTTAGGGCAAAGATTGAGGGGAAAGAAAAGTCTGCCGTAGTAGCCGAAAAACTTGAACTCGAAGTAGAAGAAAACAATTTAACCAACATAACAAGCCATGCCATACAAAAGTCAAAAGCAGAGGGCGTACTTCCACGCCAACAAGGAGAAACTGGAAAAACAGGGAGTGAACGTGAAGGAGTGGGACAACAGCAGCAAGGGGAAGAAACTGCCAAAGCAAGCCCCAAAGAAGAAGTAAATAAATTAATCGGTAAATCCGTTTTATTTCAAGGCAAGCAAGGCGAAATACTGCAAGACGAAGGTGGTAAACTAACCTTTGAAACGGACGATACTGTCATTGAATTAATCGGCAATGAAACAGCAAGCGAAATAACCGCAAAGGAACAAGCTGCAATACCCGAACCGGAACAAGCCAAAATAACAACACAGGGCGACAATTTAACCATCGGTGATGAAAGTTTTACCATCCTAAACGCCAATAAAAACAAAAAAGGAACGGTTGTTTCATTTACCTTAAGAGATTCAAAAGGGAGGAAGATAACCAAACGAAATGAAGATTTGGTATTGGACATTCAGATAGCACAGGAAAGCGAGAAGTTAAGTAAATCTGAAATAAAGCCCGAAGAAGCAACGCCAATAGTAGATATTCCTTTCATAGAAGAACATACCAAAGAGGCGGTTGATATTATCGAGAATATGCCTGACGAAATTGTTGAGGCGATTCTTGACCCCGAACTGCCAAAAGAAGAAGCAAAACAATGGGTAGAAAAAGAGTTAGAAGAAAACGACCATGAGGGCGTTCTTGCTATTTTAAACAAAATTAAAGAACAATTAGATGAAAAACCTAAGACCGAAAGACCAATTGAAACTGATGTTGTTAAGCCGACTACAAAGGCTACAGACGTTACAGCAGATGTTAAGCCAGTCAACAAGAAAACTGATACCGAAACAAAGACTGAACAGACCGAATCAGTAGAAAAGGTTAGTGTTGGTGTAGGGGGAGATGTGATTGAAAATAAAATTAATAAAGCCAGCTTAATTGAAAATGATGCCGAAAGAAAAAAGGCGTTGGATGAAATATACAATAGTGATGAATATAAAAAATATATAGCCGATGCGGAACATGGGTTAAAAAATAATCCTACGCAGGTTGCAGATGGTAAAGGTAAAGGTACATGGCGCAAAGAGTTTAATGAAACCAAGGATGCCATGAGGAAGAAGGATATTCTTAGGGCGGTTGCAGATGTAAGTACAGACAAAACAGAATTAAACGATATTTCAGAAGCGGCAAAAGGATTGCCGGGGGGGTTGCGGCCAGAAATAAATCAGGCAGTTGATCATAAATTACAATCCCTCAAAGAAACACCCAAAGCAGAAACACCAAAAGAAACCCAAAAAGAAGCCGAAGTGTTGCCAGAGATTGAGATGTCGGGAGAACGGATAGTGGATGGTGTTAAAATAATATCGTATAAAATAAAAGGATGGGGCGATGATTCTGTATTTTCTGTTGAACCTAATAAAGACGGATATATAATACACATGGCAATCGTTCCAATGGGACTTCAAAGACAAGGGATTGGCACGGATTTTTATATTAAAATAAACAAAGAGAGTATTGAAAAAACAGGATACCCTCTTAGGTCGTCTGAAAGACTATCAGATAGTGCAGGAAAACCGTTTTGGGAGAGGTTGGTTAGATTAGGATATGCCGAAAAAACAACAGAAGGTAAGTTCCAGTTTATCTATAACAAGCCAACCGAAGAAAAGCGAAAACAAAGGTCAAAAGAAATTGCCGAAAAAAAGGCTTTGAAAGAAAAGGCCGAAAAGGAACTTGAAGAAATCAAGAAAAGAGAAGTAGGTACGCAAAATTATAAAGAAGGGAAAAACCAACTTGTAGGACGGAAGCGAACAAAGACGATAGCCAATGGAGAAGAAATAACAGGACGGTACAAAGTTGTTTCGGCAGATGATGTATTGGCTTCACACAACGAAGAAACGTTTTCTCAAACAGTTGGTTTCCCTGTACGGGAAGATGGAACAACTCCAAACGACAGGGATTACAAGCAAGACAAAAACGCACAATCAGAAGTAATTAAAATAGCCGGAGAACTCAATGATAAGGCCATTGACCAAACACCAGTCGTTTCTAAAGATGGAATAGTTTTAGACGGGAACAACCGCACAATGTCAAGGAAACTTGCTGCTAAAAATGGTACAGATGCTAAATATTTAGCAGCATTAAAGGAGAACGCAGAAGCATATGGTATTGACCCCAACGAAATTGATACTGTTAAAAATCCAATGCTGGTATTTGAAACAGATACCGATATGCCTTACACCACCGAAACTTTTAAAAAGTTTAATGTAACAGAGAAAAAGGAAAAATCCCCTATTGACAGGGCAATTGAAGTTAGCAAAACTATCACAGATCCTGTACGGGAAAGTTTGTTTTTGATTTTTGGCAATGCTGAAAACATGAGTGACGTTACAAGTACTCCGTCGAAGGTCAAAGAAATAATGAAGCTGTTTCTTGACAACAAAATACTTGTTTCTGCTGAAATGCCACGATATTTTGATGTATCAAGATTGGTTGCAACCAAAGAAGGTGTAGAATTTTTAAAGTCATTGATGTTAGGTTCTGCTTTAAGTGAAAAAGCTATCAGGACGCTTGGATTAGAAGGCAATGGAGACATTAAGAATAAATTATTGGCAGCCTTAGTTCCATTAATAAAAAATAGGGCAATGGGAGATAATAGCCTTCAAAATGAAGTTGAGAGGGCTATTGAAATGAATCAGGAAGCAAGAAATTACGGGCAGACATTAGAAGCATATGCCATACAGGAAGATTTGCTTGTTGAAAAGAATGTAACGGCATCAGAATTGGCAGTTGCTATGGCATTAGGGAAGGAAGAAAGTTTTAAACAATTTATAAATTCATACAATGAAGAAGCAGGAAAATTTGACCTCTTTGCAGGCAAACAGACAGACAAGTCAGACATCATTGGGCGGTATCTCGACAAGAAACTCAAAGGAAGCCCTAAAGTTATCGCTAATCTTATCCGCAATGAAGCCGAAAAGCAAGGAGACGTTCCTGAAAGTGGTGTCGAAAAGCCAATCCAAGAAGCAGACAAACTGATTGGAGAAACCCCAAAAGATAAAATTGTCTTTGAACGTAACACCGAAAAAATAAAGGCTGAACTTGATGCCATAGACGACCTATTAGGTGACTTAGGTAAACCCGATTTTACAGTTGGCGGTTTATCTAAAATAGATAAACTTTCGGAGATTGTAGGAAGATTAGTTAAAGTAGGTTATTATAAAATTGAAGACATAGCAAAATACCTTGCTGAAAAGGGAATGAATGAATGGATACCTTATTTAAAGGAAGCCTTCAAACATTTCAAGGCAAATAATATATTATCAACAGAAGTTTTAACATCAATATCAAATGACACAGAAATTAACAGATTCGATCCATCTTCCACAGGATATAATGGACAAGTACCCGAAAAGGGAGCAGCACAAAATATTCAGGGCGGACAAACCCCTATTGGAGCAAGTGGAGGAACGGGCGGACGAAGACCCCCGATTAGAATTGCAGATGAAGCAAATCTACCAACTCCAAAAAAAGAGCATGTTGTAGCCGGGAAGTACGACATTGACGAAACACAGCGTTTCGGTGCTAATGTTGCAATAGACCGCTTTGACAACGGCCACAAGGCATTTTTACTTGCTGATGGTGCTGGTGTAGGCAAAACAAGAGAACAACTCGTTATGGGCGCAGAAATGCAGAAAAAAACGGGCAAAAAAACTCTTATAGTTACCGAAAGCCAAGCAATCATAGATGATTCATTTGCCAAAGATGCCAAAGCATTAGGAATAGATATTTCTGATACAGATAAATGGGAAATAGGAACATACTATGATTTGACAGCAGGTAAAATTGGTAAGGGGGATTATGGTGTAGCTATATATGATGAAGCGCATAATCTTAAAAACCCGATGGCTGCAAGGTCAATTCAGCAATCAAAAGTAGAGTCAAAGCACAATGTATTTGCTACTGCTACTCCATATGATAAAATTGAACATTCTATATTCTTTTTTTCTCAACTAACAGGCAGAACACCGAAAGAAATTCAGAAAGAAGTAGGTGTAGATATTGAATACCATAAAGGCAAGGATGGTGAAATGTACGCTGTCGCCAAAACATCAACGGGGCCGAAAGACTACTACGAAAAGACCGATGCTTTGAGAGGCGAGGTGGTAAAAGGTGGAGGTATTTTAAGGCGTGAATATCCTTTCTATGGAGAAATGGAGGCCAAACAGGTTCAAATGTCTGATAAGGCAAAAAAACAAGTCAATGAAATTGATTTAATACATTCAAACAGATTGGATAATGCTGACAATATTGCCATTGGTAGGATTGTAAACTCGATGCTTTCACCGAAAAGAGAGGGTGGTGAGTTTGGTGCATTTAAAGCTGATTTAGGGAATAAACTTGCGTTTAATGGGTTATTCGACAAAATCAAAAAAGACTATGAGGCAGGAACAGGTCAATATTACAGTATGGCAAAAGAAGCCGTTGATAAGTTCAAATATGAAGAACGCAAAGCTCAGTTAGCCAATCTTGATAAGATAAACGAACAGGATAAAGTACAGACAATGTACGATGCTGTTAAAAAGGATTTAGCCGAAGGAAAGAAAAGTATTGTTGTGGCTCAATTTTCAGGCAAACATGTTATCAAGGCCGGAACAAAAGACAGTAAATACGGGTTTTACGAAAAAGGAATAGCCGCAGAAGAAACATTGCTCCACCAACTTGCAAAAAGACTTGTTGGGGAAGGAATCTCTGTTGCCCGAATTTACGGGGGCATAAAAGAAAACGAAAAATTCCAACAAGGCAAAGCCGATGTAGTTCTTATGACTACTAAGAGTGGCGGCACAGGCATTAATTTAGATGATGTGGTTGGAGATAAGCCAAGGGTAATGCATATTGCCACAAGTGAATATTCCGGGAACAAAACCGAGCAACTTTACGGAAGGGTAAGCAGAAGGAATACTCAAAGCTCTGCAAAGATTAACTCGTATTTCTTTGAGGGGAATATGGCAGATGCAAACCGGAAGAAGCGGTCTGACGAAAAACAGGAAACGATCAGAAGCATTGTTGCAGGTCGGGAATTGTCAGAAGTGGACAGGCAGAAGATAAAAGAATCCGCAGAAGGATTAGCTGAGGCTAAACAGGAAAGAGAAGTTAAACCCGAAAAACCAAAAGGAGTTCAATTAGAAAGCATCTCCGAAAAAGCATTTGTTGTACGCGGCGATACTTTTGCAATAAAAGACAAAATTAAAGAACTTGGGGGAACGTGGAACAATAATCAAAAAGCATGGATGTTTCCTGAATTTAAACGGGCAAAAGTTGAAGAAGCATTAAAAGAACAAATTAATAACATAGCAAATGAACCAAAAGGAACTAACATTGTTAATGAGCCAACGAAAAAAGGCAAGCTAATTTCCGAAATTAAATCCAAGCCACTTACCCGTACGATAGGAACAGGCATGGGTAACAACGAAATGGCAGGAACATTTATTTCTACCGAAGCCGTAAACAGATATGCTGACATGGCAAAAGATGTAAAGTCTGTTACCGTTGACATTGAAAACCCATACCAATTAAAAAACGCAGATGAACTTATAACTCTTCAAAACGAAGCATTGCAAGGAGCAAAAGAAAAGTTTGCCAAAGATAATCCTGAAATAAACGATTATCCTGAATTTGCCGAAGCTAAAAGTTTAGATGATGCAGGTCTTGAAGTGGCATACGCTAATGGGTTTGGGAAGTATCTTGCAGAGGAAGTAACAGCTAACTTAAAAGACAAAGGGTATGATTCGGCATATTTAAGCGGGGATGTTGATGAAGGTATGCTTGTTGTATTTGACAAATCAAAAGTAACTTTGGGAGAATCGGTAAAAGGCTTAACCCCCGACCAACAAATAGCACAAGGCAAGAAGCAACTTAAAGATTTAATCACAGGTAAAGGTGGCAAGCTGTACGACATTACCACTATCCCTGCCGAAGTGATTGCGGCAATGAGTAAAATTGCCATAGGGTATGCAAGAAAAGGCGTACAAGCGTTTATTGCCGAGATGCGGAGAGTGTCAGGAAAATATCTTAACAGAGTTACCGACAAAGACCTTGAAGATTTGTTTAACAAGGCGAATAATATTGAGGAAGAAGCCGCTTCGAAGCCTGTTTCGCCAGAGCCGATAGTTGAAAAAGTTACTGATACTTTTGCCTCACTTGTTAATAAAGATATTAAATCGGACGAAATAAGAGAAACCCTAAATAATATAGAACGCGAAACAAAGCGAGAACTTACCTCCGAAGAAAAAGAATATCAGCGCACAGTTCGGTTAGATGCGATACAGCACGGTTTCGATGTTGTGGAAGCAGCCAAAGTAGAATTTGGAAGCGACTATGTAAGCAAACTACTTGCGTACCTTGATGAAAACGTGCAGGCAAAGGATATAGACACAAGGTCTTTGATTCTTATTTCTCTCGAATTGGACTTAGAACGCCAAATAGCACAAAATCCATCAAATAAATTAACCTTAGAAAAACAACTTAAATTAGTAAGGGATATTTCTACAAAACAACAGAGGGCTGCTGCCATTGCAACCGGGTATGGTATTTTGCGACAAATGGCACGGGTAGGATATGATATAACCGAAGTTACGGAAGAAATGTTTACATCTTCCGAAGCTACACAAAGGAAAAAAACTGTAAAATCGGTTGAATCAGATATAAACTCAATAAACAAGGAAGCAGAAGAGTTTGAAATAAACAATGTTCCTGATGAAGTTAAGGAAAAAGCTAATAGAATACGGGAGGGAAATAGAAAAAAGGTAGCCAAAAAGTATGACCTGATTTTTGAAAGTGCAAAACGTGATGCAATAGCAGAAAAGGTTGCAAAGGGATTAGAACAAGGGAATAGCATAGAATCTACTATCTCAGAGTTAGTAGAAAAAGGTGAAATGAAAGCAAAAAACAAACAGGCTGCCATTGACTTCTTTAATGAAATCGAATCTCAAAACACACCCAAAACACCAGAGCAACGATTACAAGACAGGAAAGAAAGAATAAAGAAAAGCATTGATGACATCAACGAGCAAATCGAAAACAAAAAGCGTGAATTAATAGCAAGGAAAGAGGATGTTGCAGACGATGAACTAAAAAGTTTACAGGTCGAAAAGAAAGCAAGGTTAGCAGTATTAAATGAAATTGACCCTGATATTGACAAATCAGAAAAAGCTATTGTAACTCGACTTACAAATGAAATTGAAAAAATTGACAAGCAAATAAATGACGGGAAACGTGCCGAATCGGAAGGTAAAAAGAACCCCCTATCAACCACACAAATAGAATCCCTTAAAGCGGAAAAGAAAGCAAGGTTAGCAGTATTAAATGAAATTGACCCTATAAAAAGCAAGTTAGTAAAAGATGCACTTATCGAAGCAGGATTCGGAAGGGAAATAACCGTAACAACTAAAACAGGGAAAGAAAAGCGAACAATTCTTGACTGGAAGAAGCTGGCAGGCGAAGAAGGTAGTATCGAAAACATAGAAGCCAATGTAACCAATTATCTTAAAGACAAAGGATATAGCGATGGTGAAATTGCGCGGATGTCAGATGCTTTGCAGAAAGAATACAATAGCTTGCGACAGTCTATTATTGAAAAATCGGCAAATGAATTAAACAAGGGAAATCAAAAAAAATTAACAGCAGATCAAAAAACTGCCGCACAGAGATTAGCTGAAATGTATAATTACGGGCTGTTTGAGCAAAACCCTGATTCCTATGATTATCTTATTAATAAGCTATTGGGAATTAGCGATGTTAGTCAAGGAACATTTTTTAAACTAAAAGAGTTGGCTCGCGGGTTATCAGAATTGTATAGTGCAAAAATTGGAGAAAGCAGAATAGATCCATTTAATCTAAAACACGGAATAAATGAAATTAAAAACAAAATAAGGATAACGCTAAACGAGGAATTAAAAAACCAAAAGGGAGCCGGCAAGTTAAGGGTTGCTAAGTTTGTGCAAGCATATTGGGAGGTATCAAATAGGATGATGCTAAATACTGTCAAGCAAAGAATAGAAAACCCTTTGTCAGGGTTAACACAAGCGTCTATTAGCACATTGCAAGCGATGTTAGCAAAAGGGTTAGGCTCTCCCGAACTAAGGAAGCACAGGCGAAAAATGATGACAACTATTATGAAGGACATTTATCAGAATGGGGCTACATTTTTTGGCGAAACAAATTCGGCATTTATTACCAAGGGCGAATTAGATGACTACATAAATAAGCAATCTGACAGTAAGTTGTATCATACTATCATGTCGGAGTTAATCGGACGTGGACATTTGGAGGCTATGGACGCTATGTATAAATCACTACTTACAGATATGTATTTTGTTCAGAACTTAACACGTATTTTAACGCACCCAAGTAATCCTAACGGAGCAATGACTAAGCGGGATGCAATAAGCTATATTTCGGAAACACTCACAGGCCAAAACTTTACCGATGCACAAGTATTAGCAAAAGAAACCATTGATAAAATCAATGGCAAAACCCAAATAGTTCCCGATAATCAACAAAGCATTGACAGGTTGGCAAACGATATTGTCCGACAAGCATTATTACAGCACGGCAAAGTAACGACCAAGCAATTAAAGGCTGCTTATGAATCAGCTTATACAAGTGCAGGTTATGACATGGGGCATGAAGCTAATAATCCAATTTCAGCCTTTTTAACGGCAGGAAATAGTCGCATAGAAACAAACTTAAAACAGGCTACTAAAAATAAAGAATGGGGGAGTGCGGTATGGTACACAATAATGCAAATCGGAACACGGAATATTTTGAATCCGTTTGTTGGAGGAGGTACTAACTGGACAGTTTTAAAAGCTCAAAAAGCGGGAATTGATTTTATATCTGCCCTCTATAATATAGCACAGCCAAAAAAAATAGACCTATCGGACGAGGCGAATAGCAGGACCTTAGAAAACAATCTTACAAATAGACTGAAAAGCAGAGCCGTAAACGCACGGATGCTTTTTGGTGGCATAGCTTCAATGCTTACATATATCGCATTTAAAGCTACGGGGGCAGACGATGATTATGACGAATGGTTACAGAAAAATCCATGGGCAAAAAAATACGCAAATCTTGGCATTGCCGAATGGGTTATTGTAGCGACAGCATTAGAAAATGATGAACTTGCGTATTATTTGGCCTCCACATTCAACAAAGTTCCGGCTTATGACGATGCAGCTAACCTAATAAAAGGCTTAGACGAGATAGATAAAGGTAAAGGCGGGGCAAAAGTAGGTAAGGCCATTGGAAGTCAATTCAACACCCCTTTACCATGGAGAATGTCGCGCGATATTGAAAGTATATATCGTGGCATTTCTGGATCAGAGCAAAGAAGCAAAACCCCAAAAGCAGAAGATTTTATTGACGGGTGGTTTAAGAGCGGCATGGTTGAATATATTAATGCAGAGGAGGGCACAAATAAAAAAGAAACCACTTCTTCTTCTCCCGACAAAGAATTCATAAAACAACTAAACCCTGCTTTATATGAATTAAAATACGGAGACAACCCTCATAGAGAAAGATTGAAGCAGCTTAAAAAAGAACGTAAAGAAAAGTTGGACGCAATCAAAAAAAGGGCGTACGGGAATTGATCTTTAAAACTATTTCTTGCATATCTTGTGTATGATTGTGTATTTTTGTGCATTGCTTTTATATATGGCAAAGACAAGGATAACGCTAACTTTTGATACACCGATTTTGGAAAAGATAAAGATTCTTGCCGAAGATAAGAAGCGTAGCGTTTCTTCTTTAATTGTTCTGTTAGTAGAAAAAGCATTAAAATCAGCAAATCAAATTTAATTAAATGAATCAAGAACTAATTAAAGAACTACTATTTGGCGAAGAGTGCCGCGAATCCTTAATGAGAGGTGTTTCTGTAATGAGTAAGGCGGTGGCCTCTACTCTTGGTCCATACGGCAGAACGTGTCTGTTAGAATCTCCTTTGCAAACACATGGGTTTACAAATACCAAGGACGGTTTTACTGTCGCAAAGTCTATTTCTCTGAATGACCCTGTTGAGAACCTTGCTTGCAGAATTCTTTTGGAAGCAGCCGAACGCACCGCTACAAGTGCTGGCGATGGCACATCAACTTCAATCGTTCTTGCAGAAGCATTAATACTTGAAGGAAACAAGCGTATAACCGAAGGAATCAACAAAACTCAGGTGCTTCGATACATGACACAAATTGTTGAAACGGTAGTCGAAAAACTCAGGGAAAAGTCTATTCCCTGCGATGAAAACATTATTTTAGATGTAGCAACAATTTCTTCCAACGGGGACGATTCGATAGGAAAAATAATTGCAGAGGCTTACAAAGGTGTTGGTAAGGACGGAATAGTCACGGTAGAAAAGTCTTTAAGCAGCGAAACATATTCCGATGTAACCAACGGATTAAAAATTGACAGAGGGTATTCTTCTCCGATGTTTATAAACAATAGAGAGAAAGACGAATGTGTTATGGAGAATGTAAATATATTGGTTTGTGATGGTGAAATATCCAATATCCTACAAATAGAAACTATCCTTAAAGATATTATCTCAAACAAAAAGAAACTGCTAATTATCGCTCCTTGTCATACTAATTTGGTGAACACTTTAGCCGGCAATGTAATGAAAGGAAACATATCGGCATGTGTTATTACTCCTCCAAGTTTCGGTTATAAATCACATGAGTTGATGGAAGATATTGCCCTGAGTGTAGGGGCGACTTATTTCTCTGAAAAAACGGGGGATGATTTAAGCCATATTACAATGACTGATTTAGGACTTGCCGCAAAAGTGATTGTAGGCAAAAATAAAACTGTAATAGTTTCGGGTAGTGGAGATAAAGGAAAACTCAATCAAAGGATAGGTGAATTAAAAAACTCACAAGAAATAACCAATAAAAAAGCAGACAAGGATTTTATCAATGAAAGGATTGCCGGATTAATTGGTGGCATAGGGGTTATTTATGTAGGGGGCAATACCGATTTAGAGCAAAAGGAGATATATGACCGGGTCGAGGATGCTGTCTGCGCTGTAAAAAGTGCCTTGGAAGAAG
The DNA here is from genome assembly GCA_964355695.1 of uncultured candidatus Brocadiaceae bacterium. Classification (GTDB taxonomy): domain Bacteria; phylum Planctomycetota; class Brocadiia; order Brocadiales; family Brocadiaceae; genus JACVXV01. The sequence goes on along the minus strand of CAYHFB010000001.1, from coordinate 6,311 downwards.
GAGTAGTGAGTGGTGCCGGGAAAGCATTGTTTGAAATAGACCTACAATATCCTCCTGAAAGCGACACGAGCAAGGAATATTCTATTGCACTTGATATAGTTCTTTCAGCAATAAAAGTTCCGCTTGTTCAGGTATTGGCAAATGCCGATTTGAGTGTGGTTGATATTTACGGCAATCGCAAGGATGTGTTCGGACATGGCTACAACGTAAAAACAGGCCAATATGGAAACCTTATCGAAATGGGAGTAGCAGACCCGATGAAAGTAACACGGGTAGCGTTACAAAACGCATGTGCAGTTGCATGCACGATATTAAGTACAAGTGTAGCCGTAACCATAGCAAGGGCATCATGAGTAAACCAATAGCAAAATATATTCTTTTAAGTGCCATAATCGAAGAAGTCAAAACTTCATCAGGCTTAGTTCTTTCCGGTGATGATATGTCTGCCATGCGATACCATAAGGCAGAAGTCTTAGCTGTAGGCGATGAAATAGATAAAGTAAAAAAAGGCGATATTGTTCTTTTTGACAAGACCAATAGTTTTTCCATGATATTAGAACAAAAAACAGTTACCATTTGTTCTTATCGGGATATTGTATTGGTGTTTTAATCATCATAGATACCTTCTAAAGAAACAGCTTCCCCCATATCTCTGCTGTGCATCCTTTGTTTATGAATATACTCATTCATGGTTTTTATCATATGCCGATAAACCTTGTGAGTGTATGGAACATTTTTAAGAAATATCTTGTTGGTGCCTGGCGCTGTTGAGATTTCTTCTCCTTCAAGTTTTCTGTATATGCCTTCAACCAAACAAATAGCTTTAACAGAGAGGGCGTAAATCGTTTTCTTGTTTCTATATACAGACCTTCTCCACTCTATTATCCATCCTTCATTTATAAGTTTGTACCATCTGTTTTTTTTCCAAAACATCGTTCCGGCAATCTGATAAAACTGTGTGCTGGTAAAATACCTTTCAGAATATAGATAAAGTAGCGAATCTAATTCTGCTTCCTGTATATTATATTTGATTCTGTAAAATTTCGTAACAACCCTATAAAATTTAAGATAGTCTGATTTTACTGTTTTTTTGCCTTCTAACATAATTTAATTAAATTTAATTAGCTGCAAAGGTAAAAAATATTAAATAATCGTATTGTTTAATATTTTTATTTTAATTTTGCTTAAAATTTATACCATTATGGCAACAGTACCCGCAGGAACAAAATTCATTGGTATTTCACCAGACGTTGATTTAACACAAAAAAGAAGCTCGCAAGTTAATGCCGAATCAGAAGGATACACCGCGGAAGAACTTGCGGGAACAACGGAATGGGGGGATATTAACGGAACGCTGGCTGACCAGACGGATTTACAAGAAGCGTTAGACGCCAGATTACCTATTGAAGCGGCAGCAACAACAGGTGTCGCATTAACATTTCTTACAGACAGGGTGTATGGAACAATTGCTTCGCCTGGAACAGGCAACATTACATATTCAGCAACAGGAGCTAAAGTGGGCGTTACCAATATTATTATTCACAATCATTCTGTAGAGCCTACTTTTGCAACAAACATGAAGAAATTGAGCGGGAGCGGAAATTATGTTACAAGCGTCGTAAACTATATATATGTTACATATATAAATGCAACAGAGGTTATTTATGCAATAAGTCAGCGAACATGAGTGTAAGAAGAGCAATGGGAATGACTTTGGGGTATTGGGATAGCGATGCCCTCGCGTATATTTCTGCGGCTGAAATAACCGACGAAACCCAAAAAGAAGCGGTTAATACGCTTACTAAGTCGCTTAAAGAGTATAATATCTGGTCAAAAATGAAGGCAGTATATCCTCTATTGGGGGGAACAGCTACAAAGCATAAGTGGAACTTAAAAGACCCTCGCGATTTAGATGCGGCATTTAGACTTGTTTGGGGTGGTTCATGGATACATAACAGTTCAGGAGCAGAGCCTGACGGAACAACGGCATATGCAAATTCTTTTCTTAAACAAAGCGTAAGTTTGGCGGTAGACAGTGCAAGTACGGGGGTTTATTATAACGAAAACACATCGCAAATACTGGCGAGAGAGGGTGCTTTTGCGGGTATTCAAAATTTCTTCTTAGCTCCTTTTGACAATAATGGAGACATGAGTTTTATGATTGGTTCATCTGCAACATTAAGCGCAGTGGCCGTATCAGGGATTTTAGGGTTTAAAATAGTTTCACGTATAAACAGCACCACTATGAATTATTATACTGGTCTCGACGGTCAGGCGGGAACTAAAACAATGTCAAGTATTGCAGCAAATACTAAAAATTTTTATTTTGGTGCAATGAACGATGGTAGCGATACGCCAATACAATTTCAAGATACACGAAGAGCCTTTATGTTTTTAGGTGACGCTTTAACGGCAGGTGAAATATATAATTACTGGGTAGCTGTAACTGCCTTTAACACAACATTAGGCCGGAACGTATAATGACCGAAACACTACAATATATTGCACCAGGTGTTCACAAAGTAGTTCCTTCTCGCGGATTAGGAGATACGATTGAGAAATTCACCAAAGCAACGGGCATTAAGTTTGTTGTTGATAAAATAGCAAAGGCGTTAGATAGTCCATGTAACTGTGAGGAGCGCAAAGAACTTTTAAATACAAAATTTCCATATAAAAACATAAACTAATGGCATCTCAAAAATTACAAGTAAGTCGTTCGTTAAGAGTGATCCCTTCGGACAATTCAAATATTCCTTTCCCTGCGGAAGTATCTTCGGGGGAAAGCACGTCTGTAACAGCGAATAAACTCGTTGATTCGGGGGCAACATTTATAACAGACGGGGTAAAACAGGGAGATATTGTCTATAACACCACAGGGCAAGAAACAGCCCTTGTGGTATCGGTAGATAGCGAAACAACGCTAACTTTAAATGCCGATATTTTTACTTATGCACCGGAGGACTATGTGGTTTACGATGGACTGAGTAACGATGGGTGTATATTATCTATTGGAGGAGCGGGGGATGTCAGGGTTACAACAGCAGGCGGTGATGATTCTACGTATCCTGGGTTGTCAGCGGGATTCTTTTTGCCCGTTCAGGTTATTAAAATCTGGTCAACGGGAACTACAGCAAGTTTAGTAAATGCAAATTGGTAATATGAAATGCAAGTGACTATAGGTATATACATTTGGAACAACATAATAGCTGGTGGCGGTGGCGGAGCAAATGCTATGTCCTTTGAGAACCTTGTTAATATGGAATTTGAAAATGGAGTAGAAATGGATTATGAAACTTAATTATAAATAAAAATGGGAGCACCTTGGAGTTCAAAAAATACATCAGACGGGTCGGGAGTTGACCCCTTAGTGGCAAAGTTATTATTCTTAGACCCTGATGAGGCATTACCAGCCAATCAGAATAAGTTAATATCATTTGCCAATATAAGCGACTTGCTGTCGTCGCCATTAACAATTGGAACAACCGCAATAGCAAGCGGAGCAACTACACGGATATTGTATAACAACGCCGGAACGCTTGGGGAATACACGATAACAGGAACCGGAACGGTGGTGGCAATGCAGACCAGTCCAACGTTTATAACAGGGGCAACCGTTCCTAAAATAATAGGTGGTACAGGCACAACTTCAACATTAATATTACAACCTACTTCTGGTGTAGGTGCTACTGGTGCAGATATTATTTTCAATGTTGGAAATAATGGTGCAACCGAAGCTATGCGGATTCTTAATAATGGGAATGTGGGGATAGGGACAGCGAGTCCGAGTGAAAAGTTTGAAGTTGTTGGAACTGTGTTAATTAAACCTGACGCAACTTGGTCAAGTGGGGATGTTGCGAAACTATATCTGGGTGATAACTCAACTTATTTATCAAATAGTTACAACGATGGGACTAATCCTGGGACTGCATTTAGAATGTATTGGGGAATGAATATCATTAATGAGCAGGGATTAGTGGCTCGCTTCGGTACTACATATAATTCGTTGAATAGTTATTTTACTGGCAATGTGGGTATTGGAACAACTTCACCTCTATCAACACTTCATATAGGAGTAGCCCCAACTTCGACCCCCAACTCAGGATTAGTATCTCTTGGTTCAGGAGCATTTGATGGAGTTACAAGCGGATTTTTTACAGGTGCAGCCGCAGGTACTTTAATAGCAGGGAACTTAGCTTCTGGTAGTAGTTCGGAATTAATAAACCTTCAAAAAGGAGGGGTTGTATATTTAAAACAAGATGAATATGGAGAATTGACAAATAAAGGAGGAATTACAGCTAATTATGATGCTGGATTCCAACTTTCTGGTGGTGCTGGAGGTTTTAATAAATCAGGTAGTGGTGTTCAAATAGAAAGTGCTAATTCATATACAGAAGGTGTACAAATCAGTTTAACTCAATTTAATAACTTTGGTAATGGATATACAAATACAAGCGGAACAGTAAATGGGTTTCAAAATGTTGTTAATTTCAAACCTACAAGCGGAACTGCTGTATTTAATTCAACGGTTATAAAACCAACCATCAACCAAACAGGCGGAGCAAATGGTATCAGTCGTGGGCTATATATCAATCCAACATTAACAGCGGCGGCAGATTTTAGGGCAATAGATGTTGCAGCAGGTAGAGTGTTAGTAAATGTAGCCCCTACAGCCTCTGCTAACTATGGATTAGTATCTCTTGGTTCAGGTGCTTTTGATGGAGCTACAGCAGGGTTCTTTACAGGTAGCTCATCAGGTACAGTATTAGCGGTAAATGCTGCAAGTGGGTATAGTGGGGACATTTACAATTATCAAATTAATGGAATTAGTAAATTTAGAGGGGATAATGTTGCAAATTTATTTTTAGGAGCAGCAACAATAGGTACATCAGGAACTAATACATTTGCAACTAAAATAGGTACAGCTCCAACAACCGCCCCAGCTGATACTATTCAAATATTTGCAAAAGACAGTAGTGCAGGTAGTGCTAATGCTACGCTTGGCTTATACTTAGAACAAGCTCCTGAATCTGGAATTGCAGTAGCTTCTACACATAAACAAAGGATTTGGATTAATGGAACTGAATATTACTTTTTACTAACAGCCGTATAAAAATAACATCATGGAATATATTTTAAAATTAAAATCAAAAAAAACAGTTTCCACCAATATTTTGGATTTGGCGGAAAAAAATACAGTCTATTGCAAGCTGCTTAACTTTTTTCAGCAAGGCGATGGATTCAGTATAAATGCTTCTTACTTTTACTTAAAAGAAACGGGAAGTTCCTTACAGGATGACAGCGAGCCTACTTATACAGAGATAGGGATTCAATCCTTTGGTAAATCAATGACCAATGAGCAAGCTGATGCATTGTATTTAGCTTTGGGTATTGTTTACCCCGTTGGGGCAACTTATACCGAAAGAAGGGTAATTGATTTAACGGCAGCCCTGTTATATATGGTTGGTGATGATAAACCGTTTGGTTTGGTTGGTTCAGATTGGGAGGTTGACAAAGATTAAATTATGAAAATAAATTTTAAAGTAGCATTAAATGTATTTGGTGAAGATGTCAAAGACCAATCAGGCGAGCCTGTTTATTTGAACAAAACCCTTGCAAATTTGTTAGGCATTAATCCGCACAAAGATACGGGGATTGGGTACATGGATGCAATATCATGGGCAACGGCAATTAACAAGGGCGAAGTTATTGACCTTGAAAAATCAGAGCAGGAAGCCCTTAAAAAGTTCATTGAAAGCAACGAAAGTTTAACAGCCTTTGCCAAAGGGAATCTGATGGACTGTTTTACCAAAGAAACCAAACTTCAAAAGTCAGCATGATACAAGCCGCCCGACAAACTGACAAAAGACCCTTACAGGGTGACAAATCCAAAGAATCGGACGTGATGACCCATGAAATGAAAATGACAGGCATGATTAATTCCATCAGCATGACAGTTTTTTGGATAAGTTTATTAACATTTGTTGGTGAAGCAACGGGCGTTAAATGGTTATATTGTTGGGGTTCTACTCCAATGGCACTTAACACGGCATTTTGCTTGATTGTCCTTTCGATAGCCGTATTTATATTAAACAATCGTGACGCTAAAGAGTAATCAGCCGTTGGGGAAAGTAGCTTGGGATTATTTGTTCAAACAAATCCCGTTGGTAGTTGTTTTGGTTTTGGGTAATTTTTTTCAGTATAACTATTTTACCAATGTTATAAAGGAAAATAAATTAGAATATGGCAGGCAAATTGACAAATTAGAAAGCAAAATTGATTTGTTAGAACACAACTTATTTTTAAAATCAATA